>DATHRQ010000239.1:0-3471 GCA_035465095.1 Anaerolineales bacterium
TATATAACAATACACGCCCCATAATTTGCTTCGAAGACTACAATTCATGCAATTAATGCTCCTTCCATCTTTAATAACCATTGCTTTGTCGGCAGCCCATCCCCGCCGCCATAGCCGTGAAGTTTACCATCTGTGCCGATCACGCGGTGACACGGAATCACCAGCGGCATGGGGTTCATGGCGTTGGCCGCTCCCACGGCGCGATAGGCAAGCGGGCGGTGGATCTCCCTGGCAATGTCGATATAGGTGCGCGTCTCTCCATAGGGAATCCTGAAGATGGCCTGCAAAGCCTGGCGTTGAAATTGGGTGAATATCGTCCAGTCTATGGGGATGGTGAAGGTACGGCGTTTTTGCTCGAGATATTCGCGCAGTTGTTTCCTGTAGGGAGCCAGAATCCTGTCGCTTGTTTGAAGGGGTCTATTGAGGCGCGTCAGGAACGCATCCAGTTCGGGCTGGGCATGCGCCCATTCGACGGCGAGCAGGCCCAGGTCGGAGGCGGCGAGGCGCAGGTCTCCCAGAGGAGTCTCGTTGAGTTCGCCAAGGTAAATTGGAGCGTTGGTCGTTGTCACTATAGTGTTGTGCATTTGCATCCCTGTCAACTATCGGGTAATCGTAGGGTAATCGTAGGTTTCACGTCAAGTACGTTCGAGTCCCTTGTGATACATTTGAAGCAGTAAGGTGATTTCTCTTCTCCTCCTTTCGTAAAGGGAACCGCGGTCGGCGTCCGCGGTTCTCGCGTTTAACGGGGACAATGGCATTATAATAACCGTGTCAATCCATTTTGAGAGGATATCATGCCAGTACAAATTACCATCATCGGTCTCGGACAGATCGGCGCTTCGATCGGGCTGGCCCTGAAAGAGCGCGGAACAGATGTCCATATTGTGGGAAACGACAAAAATTCGCATACCGCCAAAACCGCCAAAAAGATCGGCGCGGTGGATGCCTTCAAATATAACCTGCCGGATTCCGTGCGGGACGCGGGTATCGTAATCCTTGCCCTGCCGTTGGGAGAGGTGCGCGAGACACTGGAAGTGATCGCGCCCGACTTGCAGGAAGGCGCCCTGGTGCTCGACGCGTCTCTTTCCAAAGGGACGTTTGTCTCGTGGGCCGAGGAGCTTATCCCTCAGGGACGGTTTTACATGGGGCTTTTCCCGGCCATCCATCCCGAATATCTGAATGACACAAAGACAGGTGTGGAAGCCGCGCGTGCCGACCTGTTCGAAAAGGGTGTCATGGTCATAACGGCGCCTGCAACCGCCCCCGCCAACATCTTCGACCTTACAGCGAACCTTATCACCATTCTCGGTTCGATGCCCCTGGTCATGGATGCCGTGGAAGCCGACGGACTGATCGGCAAGATTCAGGTGCTACCGCAGCTTGCCGCTGCCGCTTTGTTGAACACGACGCTCGACCAGCCGGGCTGGGTTGAAGCCAAGAAGATTTCCGGGCGTCCGTATGCCGCGGTGACGGCCGGGCTTGCAGATCATGACGATGCCCCGTCTCTTCGGGAATATGCGCTTGGCAACCGCGAGAACACGGTCCGTTTGCTTAATGAATATATCACTTCCCTGATCGAGTTGCGGGATGAGATCGAAACCAGCGATAGCGATGCCCTCGCCAAGCGCTTAAATGACGCCTGGGAGGGACGCGATGACTGGCTTAATGACCGTTTCGCCGCAAAATGGCTGGATAGAAGCAGTGATAAAATGGATGTGCCTGCCTTTGGCAGACAACTTTCCCACATGTTCTTTGGCTCATCCGACAGGGACCGTCTCCTAACGAAACGCAAGTGACCCGCTGCTATTGTTACATCGTCGAATGCGCCGATGGGACGTATTACACCGGCTGGGCTGTCGACCCTGAGAGGCGGGTCCAGATCCATAACAAGGGACGCGGTGCGAAATACACGAGGATGCGCCTGCCGGTCAGGCTTGTCTACGTGGAGGAACAACCGGATCGCTCCACCGCTATGAAACGCGAACGCGTCATCAAAAGGATGACGCGCGATGGAAAACGAAAATTATTTATGTCGTAGGGCGGGGTCTCCCCGCCCTTTTTGTTATCCAATGAATAGGGCGAGAGGACCTCGCCCCTACTCCGTAAACAACGGCAGATGTCCCAGGGAAATAATATTATTCCATTGGGCGCGGTCGCCTTCGGTGAAGATGGCCGCCTCCGCCGCAACGGATGCGCCCGCCTTTTCAAGGATCATCCGCATTCCCTGCAGGGTCGACCCCGTACTGATAACATCATCCACCACGACAACCTTGCCGCCTTGTATCAATGCGCGGTCTTTTTCATCGAGGATCAACGTCTGCGGCTGGCCGGTGGTGATGGACAGGGTCTCCGCTTTGAGCGCATCCCCCATATACGGCTTGTACGATTTGCGCAGCACGACATACGGCTTCTGAGTTTCAACCGACAGGGCATGGACAAGCGGAATGGACTTGGCCTCAGCAGTCACCAGCGCGTCGTATTCAGTGTCCTTAAGTTTATCTGCCAGTTCCTTTGCACAGGCTTGCACAAGTTCCGTATCCCCCAGAATGTTTAGAATGGCGATCTTCAGGCCCGGCTTGATCTCGAACAGGCGCAGGTCGCGTTTTAGACCGGCAATTTCTACTGGATAGGTTTCGTATTCTGACACGATGGGACTCCCAACTGACATTGCTCAAGCCGCCGTCCACGGCGGCGGTACCGCTGGCATCTTTGAGACGCCGCCTCGAGCTGGATTTATTTTTCTCGCCCGTAGTTTATCACGATTCGTTTACAGAGTATCGCACCATTTATGAAAGCGATATAATCATTATTAATATGCTTCCCGATCTCAAACTCAACGATCACCTGCGGCTCCGTAAACAGCACCCGTGCGGTTCCTACGAATGGACCGTCACGCGTCTCGGCGCGGATATCGGCCTCGAATGTAAAGGCTGCGGACGGCGCATCATGCTGACCCGCCGCGAACTTGCAAAACGCCTCAAAACCAATCTTACAAAACTCGCAGAACAAAATGAGCAAAATACAGACTCCTAAAAAGCCCCACATCGTCTTTTACTTCTCCGATACCGGCGGTGGACATCGTTCTGCGGCGGAAGCCATCATCGAGGCCGTCGATATAGAATACAAAAAGAGGGTCACCACCGAGATGGTGGACTTCTTCAAGGATTATGCGCCGCGCCCCTTCAACCGCGTCGGCGATATGTATCCCTACATGGTCAAGGCCCCGCAGTTATGGAGCGCCAGTTTCCACGCCACAGACGGACGCCCGCAGGCACGTGCCATCACGGCCACCATGTGGCCCCTTGCGCGACATGCAGCTAAAGAGCTTGTCAAAAGTCATCCCGCCGACCTGATCGTTACTGTGCATGCCTTTGCCAACACATTCGCGCTCAAGGCATTGGGCAGGAACCGCCCACCCTTCATCAACGTTGTCACCGATATGGTCACCACGCACGCCTTATGGTTCGATAA
>DATHRQ010000240.1:0-2568 GCA_035465095.1 Anaerolineales bacterium
AATTAGAAAGCCATCGGGTTTCAACAGGCGATGAATTTTCTCAAAAGCATGAACCATGCTCCCATATTCCATTCAACACAATGAATAAGACAGGATCACGAGGTCGAACATCGAGGGTTCACTTTTGGCGGCAAAATCCTCGAGTGTGGCAGTATGGAATTCAACCCGACCTTTTAAATGTTTTGGCAGATTTTCCCTCGCTACGGCAACTTGTTCCGAACTTGGCTCGATAGCCGTGACGTGTGCAGCTTTGTCTGCGTAGCGCCAGGTCAGGCGTCCGTCGCCGCAGCCGATCTCAAGAACGTGTTTATCTTTGAAACCTGCGAATTCGAATAATGCCTTGGGTTCGTTGTTTTCAGGGTCTATTTTTCTCATTTCATGCCTCAAACGTAAGAAGTTGATTGATATTGCGAATACTTCTTTGCATCCCGCTGACCAGTATTTCTGTGTCCATTTGATCTAAATCAGGAAACTCTATTTTCATAGTTAATCGAGTTTTATTGGTTCCTTCGGGTTCGTAGGTTACCCGTCCAATCAATTTCACTGGACCGTCATGGATAATCATCGTGATCGCTTTATCTAATTCGAATTCTGTCACTTCCATCGTGCCTTCAACAGGTTGTCCGCTGCGGGAGTTGATCCTTTTGATCTTTTTCCCAACGGCCATGGGGCCATGCGTCAAATGATCCAACTTTATATTTGGGTCCCATCGCGGATGGTTTTGGACATGTTCAACGGCATGGAAATGGAAAACCTTGGATATTGGATGATCGATCACACCTGATGCTTGCGCTTTTACCGACATAGCTTCTCCATATTATGTTCTGATAAGGGTTTTTATCATCTGTTATATAAACCACGTAACGTAGACACTGGTCGACTGTGGATGCCTGCGAAATCGTCTTTGGTTATAATCAGATCATGACACAAATCGGCATAAAGACATTAAAAGACCTTCCTCAAGGCGAATTTGAAGTGACCGTCAGGAGCAGCACGGTTACGCATCATAAAGTAACACTCACGCAGGAATACTATGAAAAATTGACGGCTGGTGCCGTCTCAGCAGAAGAATTGGTCAGAATATCGTTCGAGTTTCTGCTGGCCCGCGAGCCGAATACATCCATTCTTTCTGATTTCGACCTGAGCGTGATTTCGAACTACTTCCCTGTGTACGAACAGGAGATGAAAAGCAGATACCTGACCTCGTAAAGACAGGTCATGACGACTTATTTTTCTTCTATTCCACTGAAAGTAATCCGCTCACCCGTGAACAGCTTGCGCTTCGCATCCCATGGGAAGAAGATCGTGACATCGAATTCGACTTTTTGCCCTTTGGCTGATGCCAGGTCGAGCCAGTTTTCCTGGTAGGTACCTGTCACGTGAGCCTCCTCAAAGACGCCCTGCGGGCCGATGACGATGTGCTGCAGGTCGAAGTGAATATCGGGGAATGAAGTCAGCAGTTGCTGGTAGAACTGAGTCGCGCCCGCCTTACCGTGCCAGTTTGTGCCTGTATTTAGAACGGTGTAGACGCAATCCTCGGTCAATGTTGCCATTAAGCCAGGAATATCACGCGCATCCTCGGCGATGGAATGCTCGATCCATAAGCGCCTTATGGCGCGGTGTTTTTCAGGGTCCGGCCGAAGGCGGATCTGTTTGACGACAGCCGATCGGAGATCAGAATTCGAAGGGTGGATTTGTTCATTCATCTTTTTATTATAGACCAAAACTTATCGAATTTAAACGCGTTAAATAAAAAGGAGAGCAGTGATCATGAGCACTGCTCTCCTTGAATTAAAAGTTATTTCCTAGACCGCCGGGACTTCCTGCGCTTCCCCTTCGCGTTCGAGGATCAAGTCGCCATCCGGATCGACAGTGATGAGAATTGAATCACCGTGCTGGAATTCGCCGCTCAGTAATTTGTCTGAAAGCGGGTCCTCCACTTTTTGCTGGATAACTCTCTTCAACGGACGTGCGCCAAACTCAGCATCGTAACCCAACTCTGCCAGTGTGGATAAAGCCTCATCGGTGGCTGTCAGGATCAGGTCATGGTCTTTGAGGCGCAGGGACACTTTGTCCAATTCGAGGGAGACGATCTTCAGGATATCTTCCTTATTGAGCGCGCGGAAGATGACCGTCGCGTCCAGGCGATTGATGAACTCAGGGCGGAAGGAACGCTTGAGCGAATCGTTCAGCTTCTTGCGCATATCTTCGTAGGAAAGTTTTTCCTCGGTTGCTTCATCGCGTTTGAGCGCAAAGCCCAAAGCGGTCTGATTTCGGATCACATCCGCGCCGATGTTGGATGTCATCACGACAATCGCATTGCGGAAATCGACCTTGCGTCCCTTCGCATCAGAGAGATGGCCCTCTTCCATGATCTGCAGCAGCATATTGTGGACTTCGGGATGTGCCTTTTCGACTTCATCGAAAACAACGATGGAGTAAGGGCGGCGGCGCAGCGCTTCTGTCAGTTGGCCGGCTTCTTCGTAGCCGATGTATCCCGGAGGGGCGCCAACCAAACGTGAGGCGGTGTGACGTTCCATGAATTCGGACATATCCAATTGGACAGCC
>DATHRQ010000241.1:0-9283 GCA_035465095.1 Anaerolineales bacterium
GGTCATCATATCACCCAGCGACATTTCCTCCTGAATGAGATGCGCAAGCACATCGGCGGAATTAAGCGCCACATCCACTTTGAATTTATCGTTGAAGAGCCAGACATTGTTCGGGTTGTTGACACGGGCGATCGTACGCGGGACCTCGAACATGGTCTTGGCGATAAAACACAGGGCCAGGTTGAGCGAGTCGTTGCTCGTCACTGCGGCAATGGCATGTACTTCGCGCGCGCCGGCGGCCTCCAACACACTCGGCTCGACCGGGTGCCCTTCATAGATCACCTCCGTCGGAAGTTCCTGATGCAGATGCGATAACAAGTCAGGACGGTTTTCGATCAGGCGCACTTTATAATTCTGGTTAATCAACAAATTGGCAAGACGCGCCCCTGTGCGTCCGCCTCCGGCGATCAATACGAACATATTACACCTCCGCCTTATCGGACAGGCGCGCTGTCAGCTCACCGATGCCCTCGAACGTGGAACTGACATTGAGCAGATCATCGGTCTGGAATTTGGTCTCCGCATCCGGCAGGAACGACCGGCCTGCCCTTGTCAAAGCGACCGGATAGCACTCTTTGAGCGGTCCCAGCAAATCGCCCAGCGTGCGGCCCTTCCATTCAGCCGGGATATGTATTTCGTATATTTCCACTTCACCATTTCCAGTTGAGTACACCACCTTTTCAGATGGATTCATCAACATTTCCTCCACACGCTGCGCGCCCCAGACTGTGGAACCAACGGTCTGCAGCCCAAACGCTTCGATCACACTGCGTAAACTGGGGTCATAATTGCGGGCAACCACCACCGGCACATTGAAGAATTCGCGCGCGGCATGCGATACGACGGCGTTAAGTGCGTCCGAGTTGGTGACGGCGGCCAGGCCATCCGCTTCCCGGATGCCGGCGCGTTCGAGGATATTCTCAGCCAGGCCCTCGCCTTCCAGGGTGCGTCCGCGAAAATCGGGGTGCAGCCGGTTGAAAGCCTCCTTTTTGATATCTACAACAGCGATCTGATGTCCGCTTTTGAACAGATGATAGGACAACTCCGCCCCCACGCGGCCGCATCCTATGATAATAAAATTCATGATCCTACTCCTTCTCTTCCTTATGTACATGATAAGGCACGTCTGTTACCACAACACCGTGTCTTGATAACAATTGTTGTCTTAATACCTCAGCGGTCTGCATATGGAGAGCAGAATGCCAACGCTGAGAAGGGATAAATTGCGGCACAACAATCGTAATGGTTTCATTTGGCTGGCGGTTATCAACGATTTCTTCAATATATTCAAGCAAAGGCTCGATTAGAAGCCGAAAAGGAGAGTCAAGGACAACAAGGCGGGTCCCTTCCCCCCATGTTTTCCATTTTATTTTCATCTTCTCAGCTTCCACATCGTCCATCGAAATATGCACGGCGGTCACATCATCTGACAGGAGCTTCGCGTATCGCAGAGCCTCCAATGTCCCCTGATGGACCCCGCTCAGTGGCAGAATCACACGATGTCGCGGCCGGGTAGCCGGCAGACCGTGAAATTCATCGAGGGTAAGTTGAGACGCCAAATCCTTATAGTGATGATAAATCGTGTAGAAAATAAGTACGAGCAAAGGAATAATGATGAGCACGATCCACGCGCCATCCTGAAACTTGGTCAAAGCAAAGACACACATCACAAAGAAAGTGCATAAAGCGCCAAAACCGTTGCTGAACATTTTTAGAGCCCAGCGTTTATCGTACTTCAATGTATGTGTCGGTGCGAATGGTTCATCCCCCTTCCCCATCCTGCCGGAACGCCACCAGCGGCGAGCCATGCCCGACTGCGCCAAAGTAAACGACAGGAAAACGCCGATGGCATACAGAGGTATCAGGCGTGTCACACTCGCCTGAAAGATAACAATAAGAATGGAAGCCACTGCACCAAGCGATACGATACCATAGGAAAATACAAGGCGGCTTCCCCGATAGGTAAGTTGACGCGGCATGAAGCCATCGCTGGCAAGCAGGGCGCTCAAACGGGGAAAGCCCGCGAAGGCTGTGTTGGCGGCAAGGATCAGGATGACGGTCGTGCCTCCGATAATCAACAAGTACATAAAACCCTGCCCGGCGAAGATGGTTCGGGCGAGTTGTGAGATGACAGTTTCCGCTTCGGAAGGAACCGCGTGCACCTCCCGCGTCAAGAACGAGATGCCCATGAACAATAACCCGAGTATGATCGCCATCCAGATCAATGTTATTCCTGCATTGCGGCTGCGCGGCTCCTTGAAGGCGGTGGTTCCGTTCGAAATGGCCTCCACACCGGTCAAGGCGGCGGTCCCGCTGGAAAAAGCATGCAAAAGGAGAAAAACTGTAACCCCGGAAACAGCTTCTCCGGCATGTTCGATGGTTGGTGGGTCAATCACGGTTCCCAGTGAACCGTTAAGATATTTGAAAAAGCCCGTACCAATGGTTATGAACATGATGGCGATAAAGAAATAACTGGGAATGGCAAAGGCCGCACCGGATTCACGCACGCCGCGCAGGTTGATTACCGTAATGAGCGCCACACAGACAACGCAGATCGGAACGCGGTACTCATACACTTGAGGATACGCCGAAACGATCTGAGCCACGCCCGAGGAAATGGATACGGATACCGTCAAAATGTAATCCGTGAGCAATGCCGCCGCTGCTATCAACGCAGGCAACCTGCCCAGGTTATCCGATGCGACCATATACGCACCGCCGCCATCAGGATAGGCATGGATGACCTGTTCATATGAGATCACGACAATCGCAAGCAATGCCACAATGACGATGGAAATCGGGAAGATGTACCCAAAAGCCACTGTCCCTGCTGCAGCAAGGATGACAAGAATCTCCTGCGTGGCATAGGCAGTGGACGACAAGGCATCGGATGCAAAGACAGCCAGTCCGACGGCTTTGCCGATCGTTTCATGGGCGGCATCTGCAGTTGGAAGGGGACGGCCAATGAACCAATGACTCAGGGAACGCGGCGGCTTGTAATCACTCTTCCGCTGCATGATTTCAGTTTGATTGTTATCAGGGGTTAACATTTCTTCGTACTCATTACAAAAATAGACCCTCGCATTTTGCGAGGCGCGACCGTGATTATAGTCCAAATTATTGGTTTTGGATTAGCCTAAAGGATCTGATAAGGAACTTCAGTAATGACCACACCGGGCGTGGAAAGCAGTTCACGGCGCAGCATCTCAGCCGCCTGCATATGCAGCGCGTTATGCACCCGTTTTTCCGGAACAAAATGCGGGACAATGATCGTGATGGTCTCGTTGGGCTGTCGGTTGGACAAAATGTCCTCGATGTAGTTCAGCAAAGGTTCCAGAAAGAGGCGGTAGGGCGAATCGACGATGACGAGACGGGTCCCGCGGCCCCACGTCTCCCATTTCTCCTGGACCTTTTCCGTATCCTCCGGTTCCATCGAGATATGGACGGCTGTTACGTCGTCCGACAGCATGCGCGCATAACGGAGTGCGGCCAGCGAGCCCTGATGCACATTGCTCAGCGGGACGATCACGCGGTGGCGAACGTTGTAGGGCGGCGGCTCACCGTAGCGTTCAAGTGTGAGGGCATCTGCCAGACCTGCATAGTGCTTTTTGATCCACAGGAAAATTCCGATCAGCATCGGCATAAGGATGATCACGATCCACGCGCCGTCGCGGAATTTTGTCACAGAAAAGACACCCAAAACGACAAGTGTACAGAATGCTCCAAACCCATTGGTGATCATTTTGATCCGCCAGCGCTTATCGTAGTGAAGTTGGTTGGGATTGTCAGAATGTTTCTCATGCGGGTCGAGCCTGCCGGACTTCCACCATCTCCATGCCATACCTCCCTGCGCCAAAGTGAACGAAAGGAATACGCCGATCGCGTACAGCGGGATGAGGCGTGTAACGCTTGCCTGGAAGATGATGATCTGGATACCGGCGATGACGGCCAGGGCAACGATCCCATATGAATATACGAGCCGGCTGCCGCGATAGGTCAATTGGCGCGGCATGAAACCGTCCTTGGCAAGCATGGCGCTCAGGCGCGGGAACCCGGCAAAGGACGTGTTCGCAGCCAGGATCAGAATGACCGTGGTGCCGGCGATGAGAGCCAGATACATGGGACCCTGTCCGTTAAAGACCGTGCGTGCGATCTGCGAAATGACCGTTTCTGTCTCCGATGGAACAGCCACGATCTCGCGGGCAAGGAAGGAAATTCCCACGAACAGCGAACCAAGGATGAGGGACATCCAGATCAATGTGATACCGGCGTTGCGGCTGCGCGGTTCCTTGAAGGCTGTAATGCCGTTCGAGATCGCTTCAACGCCGGTCAGCGCTGCCGTGCCGCTGGAAAAAGCATGCAAAAGCAGGAAGGCGGTAATCCCATTGAGCGCCTCGCCATGGAAATCAACATGCGGCGGGTCGATCACTGTTCCGAGTGTGCCTGTGAACATACGAAACAGACCTGTTCCGATCGTGATGAACATAATGGCGATAAAGAAGAAACTGGGGATGGCAAACGCCGCGCCAGATTCCCGTACGCCTCGCAGGTTGATAAGCGTTATCAATGCCACACAAGCGAGGGCGATTGCCACACGGAAATCAAATAGAGCCGGATATGCTGAAACGATCTGTGCAACACCGGCCGAGACAGACACAGACACCGTCAGGAAGTATTCGATCAACAGTGCCGCACCTGCGATCAGGCCCGGAAACTGTCCGAGGTTGTCAGAGGCCACGATGTATGCGCCGCCGCCCTGCGGGTACGTGTGCACGATCTGCTCGTAGGACATGACGACAATGGCCAGCAGACCAACAATGACGATGGATATGGGAAACACATATCCATAGGCAATTGTCCCTGCTGCGGCCAGGATGACGAGAATCTCCTGCGTGGCGTAGGCAGTGGACGACAAGGCGTCGGAGGCAAAGACAGCCAGGCCAACGGCTTTGCCGATGGTTTCATGTGCGGCATCAGCCGTTGGCAGGGGACGTCCCAAAAGATAGTGGCTTATCGTACGGGACGGGTGCCCGGCAGTACGGTGAATAAAGGATGTATCTTGATCGTTTTCAGGGTTGCTCATGATTCCACTTTGTTTTCCAAATTTCTCCTATGTATAACCCGCTTCCAGTGAAGGACGGAGATTATACGCCCATTTCTCGAATTTTACAGATGATTTAGGCTAATTTTGCAGGTAAACTCGCAAATTTCACCACGGAGCACACTGAGAACACAAAGAAATAACCGCGAAGAGCGCAAAGAATTTAAAAAGGCTTTTTCTTCGCGACCTTCGCGTGCTTGGCGATTCAAGGAATAAGAATCTCTGTGAACTCTGCCGTCTCGCACCGTCGTGCTCGCGGCACGAACGGTGTGATCTCAGTGTTGAGCAAATCTTTTCTCATCCCTTTAGGTATTCCTTGATTCTTTCGGTTGTGTCAGGGGAATCTGAAGGAAGAACGTGCTGCCTTTATCCAGCTCACTCTCGACCCAGGCCCTGCCGCCGTGGCGCTCAGCAATCGATCTGACTATCGCAAGACCAAGCCCGGTGCCGCGTTTCGACAGCGCCTTGCGGTTCGTGCCTCGATAGAATTTTTCAAATAAGCGTTTTAAGTCTTCCTTAGAAATCCCGATACCGCTGTCCTGTACCGCAAAGGTCAGCGAGTCGGGTGCCGGCTGTAACCGCACGATCACTTCCCCGCTGTCGGGTGTGTATTTAACAGCGTTCTCCACAAGATTATAAACAGCCTGATGCAGCAGCGCCTGATCGGCTTCCACGGCGTGGGGTATATCCTTGGGGATCTCAACGGATAACGATATGTCCTTTTCCTTGGCGATCATTCGCAAACTGCCTGTGACCCGTTCGACAATATCCAGCACAGGGATGCTTTCCAACTGCAGGCCGACGCCAAATTCAATGCGGCCGAGATCGAGCAGGTTGTTGACCAGTTTCGCCATGTTATCGACGCCCTGCACGATCATCTTTACATAGTTCTTCTGCTGGTCGTTCAGGTCGCCCGCCATTTCAAGCATGGTCGCATACCCGCGCATCAACGTCAGCGGCGAGCGCAGGTCATGGCTCACGGTCGAGACAAATTCCGATTTCAGCGTGTCCATCTCTTTCAACTGCGAAATATCGCGCATGATACATACACGCCCCACCGTGCGGTCGCTTGCGACCATGGCTGAGGCGGTGGCGAGATAGGTCTTGCCATCCGGCATGTTGATCTCGGACGTGCGGCCATCATCGGAGGACGCCTGGAGCAGTTCATACAGTGATTTGATCTGGATCGTCCGCTGCAGGTCCTGGCGTTCGCCACGGCGAATGTTCACGCCAAAAAGTTGACTGGCAGCCGGGTTCGCCAGGATCAAACGGTTGGACGCGTCTGTGACCAGGACCGGGTCTGGCGTGGAGTTGAGAATTGTTTCAAGCTGACGACGACTCGCTTCGACCGCCAAGAACAGACGGATGTTCGCCACCGCCAGCGCCGCCTGGCTTGCCAGCGTGGTGATGAAACTGATATCGGCTTCAGAGAAGACGTGCTGCTCCTTATAGGCCGCCCACAACACGCCGAAATATCGGTTCTCATGCCGCAACGCCACCGCAGACAAGGATTCAGGGTGAGGCAGGTTGGGGTCGAGATCCAGGCCTCGGGTCCGCGTGAGAGCCGCCATCACGAGGCGGTCCTTTTTTTCGTTCAAGGCCAGGATCTGCTGGTCAAGATGCATGTAGGTATCCTTTTCCGGCCCGCTCGAATAACGGTAAGGGATTTCCTCCAGCCCGGGGATCATATCGCGCACAAGGACGATGCGCGCAGAACTCACGCCGCTGTCCACGACCGCTTTGAGGATGGCATCCAGCGCTTCATCCAACTCAAGCGTGGAGGCAACCTCCTGGCTGGCAACCAGCAAACGGTTCAGTTCGTCGAGGCGTCCCTGCAGGCTGACGCGCATCTGCTCGAAGGCGCCGCGCAGTTCACCGACCTCATCCACGCCACCCGTTTGCAGGGGACGGTCGAGTTTGCCGGTGGCAATATGCTTCGCTTCTGTCGCAAGCCCCTGCAACGAGCCCGTGACCGCACGCAGGCTCAAACGCAAGGAGACCAGCGCGAACAATCCCAGCAGGATGATCATGATGGAGATGGGTAATGCGATCTCGATGGCGATCTGCTGCGCCTCCCGCGCAGGGACGGTCAGCGCGATGGCCCAGGGGTGGCCGGTGATCGGCTGGTAATGGACCAGCTGCCGGGTGCCGTCCGAGGCGGTTTCCTGTCGAAAGCCCGACTGGTCCGATCCGCCGCCGAGATAATCCGTCATCAACAGAGAGGCCTGCGGGTGATGGATGATCCTGCCCTGTTCGTCGATCAACATGCCCACGCCGTTCAAATCTCCCAAGCTGTTCAAACCATTGACCAGCGAACGCATATATGGATTTGTCTGCAGATCGGTACGCGCGATCAATACACGCTGCGACCCAGGCACTGGGGTAATATAGGAAATACGCGCCGCGCCGCCGTCTGTTTCGGGGGGAATGGAATACATCTGATTGGGAACGTTCTGCCCGGCCAGGGTCACCCCGCTTTCCTCATCAGGCATCAGGGCGACGGAGGCCCCTGCAGGATAACTCGCCAGCGTGGAGTTCGTCTGCAGGTCGAACAGGATCAATTGATTGAAATAGGGCACCGATTGCGTCTGCTCTCCAAGCAGCGCGGAAAGCTCGGACCCGGAGGCCTCGTTCAACTGCGGACTGGCAGCGATCTGACTCGCGAGATTCTGCCCCGCCTCGAGGAAAAAAGGAACACTCTGTGACCCGACCTGCGCCACACTGTCGAGCCGTTCCCGCAGGAGATTGCGCGCCGCCCGGCCGGCAATGATCCAGTCACCGAGCAGGAGCGTGATCAGCAAAACGGATATGATCGTGCCGGTGCCGGCCACGAAGCGCGTCTCGATGCTTTTTTCTGCGGGCGAGGGCTTGAGCGACCCCAGTCCGCCCCAGCGCAGCGGATAGGCGATCGCGATCACCTGCGCCACCAACCCCGCGACCAGCATTTCGCCGCCGAAACTTAAGGCGACAACCCCCGCGCTGCTCAACGCGTAATCCAGCCGTTCGGTGACCACATTGGTCGTGGACACAGAAAAATAGGCAGTGAACACGTACACGATCACATGAACGATCACAAGCGCCAATGCCCCCACCAAAGGCTGACGCAGTAAGCGATAAAAGGGAGTGCGGTATTTCTGCCGCGTCGAGACGGCGAATAAAGCCCCCATCAGGCCCAGATCAAGGAGAGTGAACAGGCTGTGCGTATCCCAGATGCCGCGCAGCAATCCGCTCAGCATGCCGAGCGCGGACCCGGCCAGCGGCCCCAGCCAGCCGCCCGCCAACACCCAGGAAATGGCAGAGAAGATCATCAGCGTGGACCCGGGCGGTACTTCCGGCAGACCGCCCGGCACCGGCAAGGCCGCAACAGGCAGTTCGATGCCGAAAAACAATGCCCCGATGATCGTCGCGATTAAAAAAAGACCAAAGTTTCCCCATTTACGATTGCTCCATTTGGTTTGATAGCGCCGCCAGTTATACAGCGCCAGCCCCAACAAACCTGCCAGCCCAACCCACACCAACCACCCCGACAAGGGGATGGGTTTGATATATGGCACATTGGACAACAGCGTCAGGATGAACTGCATGGAAAGGATTATAGCGTTAATCTGCCATCGTTAGAGGCAAATTACGTTAGTTCTCCTCACGTTTGATACATTTATTTTGAGGGAGGTCTCCTTCGTGAGAGATGAGCAGGTCCGCTGGCGGATGGGATGGTCACTGCGTTGATGCGTACTTCCCCCGATATGACTCTGGCAGCAACTCCGCCAGTGCTCCCATGATCTGTTTTGTCCCTTCGCGGAGAGTGGTCTGGCGGTCGTCGTATTCCTTCAAATAAAAAGGCTTCCCCACTGTAAGCGTCACCTTGGCGCGCTTCCAAAATTTACCGTTGTAGATGTTTTCATTCTCCGTGCCAGTCATCGCTACGGGAACGACCGGCACACCGGACTTCATCGCCAGGAACGCCGCGCCTTCGGTGCCCTCTTCCAGGCCGTCTTGCAGAGACTGCCTGCCTTCCGGCGCGAGTGCGATCATGCGTCCCTGAGATAAAACCTCCAGCGCGGTGCGGATCGCCCTACGGTCCGGCCTGCCGCGATGCACCCAGATGACCCCGTAGGCACGGAAGACCGGTCCCACCAGCCAGTGTTCATACAGCTCGATCTTGCCCATCCCATCGATGGTGGT
>DATHRQ010000242.1:0-5426 GCA_035465095.1 Anaerolineales bacterium
TTCAAAGGCGGACAACTGATCGGAAATTACATGCAGGCATTGGCGGATGTTCGTTGGAGCGCCGAAACAGGATTCTTTGGCCATTATCTCGGCCCGCACACTGCACGTTTCAATAATCTAAAAGTTTCAGGCGAAGATTTATAAAAAATTACTGCCAGACAAAAAGGATTTCCCGGCTCACCCTACGGGAAATCCTTTTCTTTAATTGGAGGTGAAAGTTGCCTCTACTATCGTGCTTTACATACAAAATCTTTTGACAACATCAAAAGGGAAAGAAGTCTTCCCCAAAGTCATTTTACTCTTTAAGCAATTCGTCTTCCCCTGGCTCCTGCGTTTCTTCAGGTCTGGCCAGCGGAGGCATCTCCAGGATCGAATTCAAGCCAAAGTGCTGCAGAAATTCCGGTGAAGTGGAGTAGAGTATCGGGCGGCCCGGCCCATCTGCGCGGCCTGTTTCAAGGATCAGGCCCTTGTTCAACAGGCTCTTGAGCATACTGTCGCTGTTCACGCCGCGGATCGCATCGATCTGCGGGCGCGTAACCGGCTGTTGATACGCAACGATCGACAGGGTCTCAAGTGCAGCGCGGCTGAGATGCGTGATCGAATCCAAGCCCAGAAACCGCTCGATCAGTTCAGCCAACTGCGGCGCAGTGGTCAGTTGCACGCGACCGGCATTTCGCTGGAGGCGCAGGCCTCGGGTCAGAAGGGATTCGTCGAGCTCATTCAGTCCGCGTTCGACGACCGATGTCGATACGTCCAGCGCTGCCGCCAGTTGACCGACGGCAACCGGTTCCGCAGTAACAAATAAAATGGATTCGATTTTTGCAGAAAGTGGCAGTTCAATTTCTATTTCCTGCGCGGGGGATCCTGGATTTTCGCTCATGCTATAATTGCTCCGCTTAAAAATTTATATTGGATAATTTATGAAAAAACCAATTTCCTTATACGTATTCCTCGGCGTTCTGCTGCTGGCTTCTCTGGCCTGCACGATCTCTGTGGGCGGACCAGATTATTCAGACCGACCGCCCATCCCCGTGTCCAGCGAAGCCGCAGAAAGTTTGAAGAACGAGATCAGGCGCGCCTTCAACGCAGGTCTTGAAACTGGTGAAGTGGTCATCTTTATCACCGAGCCCCAGATCACATCTGTGCTTGCGCTTCGCCTTCAAACCGACCAAAGCCTGCAGCAAAACTCGCAGCCGCTGATCACCGACCCGCAGGTGTATTTGCGCGACGGTCAAATGCAGATCTTCGGCAAAACACGCCAGGGTATGTTCACCGCCAACATCGGCATCATCGTCGCCGTAACCGTGGACGAAAACAACAAACCAAAGATCGACATCGTGTCGGCAGACTTTGGTCCGCTCCCCACTCCGGACACCCTCAAGGATGCCATTGCAGCGCTGGTGCAGGAGGCGTACACGGGCTCCATCGGGCCTGTTGCAACCGGCTTGCGCGTCGAATCCATCAATATCGCAGACGGCCTCATGATCGTTACCGGGCGTATCCGATAGCGCACGGATTATACACCAGACAATATGCATCGCTTCCGGCTACACTTCAACCTGGCAGCAGTTTTAACTGCCTTTTTTCTATTGACGGCCTGCCGCTCGCCACAAATGACCGCCGACGATATTTCCGTAACAATCAACATGGATGGGGATTCACAGGCTGTGGCCCTGCCGGCCGGCAGCACGGTTACACAGGCGCTGCAATCCGCAGGTGTGACGGTCGGCAATCTCGACAAAACCGACCCGCCCCTCTACACCGTTCTCAGCGACGGCGATTCTGTGACACTCATCCGTGTGGAGGAAAAGTTTGAAACCGAGGAGGTGGTCATTCCGTTCGAGAGACAGGTCGTCCGCAACGAGTCTTTACCGGATGGCGAAACACGGCTGGTGCAGGCCGGTGTGAACGGCCTACAGGAACTCACCTATCGCATCGTCCTTGAAGACGGCCAGGAGACCAGCCGCTCCACCGTCAAATCGGTATCGCTGCGTGAATCTGCGCCTGAGATCATGATGGTCGGCGCACAATCGTCGTTTGCGCCGCTGCCCATCCCCGGTGTGATCGCCTACATCGCCGGCGGCAACGCGTGGATCATCGACGGCTCCACAGCCAACCGAACGCCGCTTGTGACCACGGGCGATCTGGACGGACGCATCTTTTTCCTGTCGCCCAACGGCAGGTATCTGGTCTTCTCGCGCAAATCGACAAAGCCGGCCGATCAGGAGATCAATACCCTGTGGGCGGTACGCACGAGCGGCGGCACGCCCTTCAGCACGGGAATTTCAAACGTTGTCCATTACGCCGAATGGATACCGGGCACAAATTCAATCGCATATTCCACCGTTGAGCCGCGCACTGCCGCACCGGGTTGGCAGGCCAACAACGACCTGCACCGCTATAGCATCACCACGGGAGCAAGGGCAAGGATACTGGGCGCCAGCAGCGGTGGCGTGTACGGTTGGTGGGGTATGAGCTTCGCCTTTTCTCCTGAAGGCCGTCTGGCTTACACACGCCCGGACGGGATCGGACTGGTGGATATCGACGGCAAATACATCAAGCCATTGATCGACATCACGCCCTTTAACACCCACAGCGATTGGGCTTGGCTGCCTTCCATCGCATGGGGCGCGGATGGGGAAACGCTGTATTACACATCGCACGCTCCCCCGCCGAGCCTGGTCAACGAGGAGGATTCGCCGTTTTTCGACATCAGTGCGGTATCATTTTCGAACGATGTAAACGTGGAGATCGTCAATCAGACGGGCATGTTCGCCTATCCCACGCCCTCCTATTTGCAATCAAGCACAAGCGAGCGCTTGTATCAGGTGGCATATCTGCAGGCCATCTTCCCGGAACAAAGCGAGACCAGCCGCTACCGTGTCGTCGTGATGGATAGAGATGGATCGAACCAGCGAACAATTTTCCCTGCGGACGATGCGCCGGGGCTCCAGCCGCAAGTCCCTGCCTGGGCGCCGGATCCGATCGAGGGGCAGGCGGGCGATTTCATCGCAGTCGTGTATCAGGGAAACCTCTGGCTGATCGATAGCGGTAACGGTCAGGCGTATCAGGTGACGGGCGATGGGCTTGTCACCCGGATCGATTGGAAGTAATCATTCATTATTTATGTTGAGGAAAGAGAAAAAATGCGAATTTTAATCACAGGAGCAGCCGGGTTTCTCGGCTCACATTTATGCGACCGCCTTCTCAGCGAAGGGCATGAGGTCATTGGGCTGGATAATTTCATCACCGGCAACCCGGAGAATATCGCCCATTTGATGGGGAACGAACATTTTTCGTTTCAACGACACGATGTATCGAACTTCATCTCCGTGAAGGATAAGATCGATGCGGTACTTCATTTTGCCTCCCCGGCCAGCCCCAACCGCGAATCCCCAGCAGGCTATTTCAACCTGCCCATTCAAACGATGAAGGCCGGCGCGCTCGGCACACATAACTGCCTGGGCGTGGCGCGCGCGCACGATGCAAAATTTCTCTTGGCGTCCACCAGCGAGATCTACGGCGACCCGCTCGTCCACCCGCAGAGCGAGGACTACACCGGCAACGTGGACCCGGCCGGGGAACGCGCCGTATACGACGAAGCCAAGCGCTTCGCGGAATCGCTGACGATGGCCTACCATCGCTATCACGGTGTGGACACACGCATCGTGCGCATCTTCAACACCTACGGTCCGCGCATGGATCTCGAGGACGGCCGCGCCCTGCCGAACCTGCTCAAGCAGGCATTGCTGGGCCAGCCGCTGACCGTCTACGGCGACGGCGGCCAGACGCGTTCCTTCTGCTACGTGGATGACCTGATCGACGGCATCGTCAAACTGCTGCATTCAGACGAACACCTGCCAGTAAACATCGGCAATGCAACCGAGATGAGCATTCTGCAGTTTGCAGAGACCATCAACCGCGTCGTTGACAACAAAGGCGGCGTTAAGTTCGTCGAGGATGCGCGCAGCGTCCGTGACCCGCAGCAGCGCCAGCCGGATATCACCCGCGCGCGCGAGATCCTCAAATGGGAACCGAAGATCGAACTGGAGGAAGGCCTGGAAAGGACTGTCCCCTACTTCAAAGAAAAGTTGGGACTTGCATGACCCTGGCAGATAGAAAAAAGGAACGAATCCGCTTCTTCAGGTTTGCAACGGTCGGGGCCATCGGATCATTAATCGATATAGGCGTGATGAACCTGCTGACACAGGTCTTTCACTTTCCCCTCGTGTTGGGCGGAAGCATATCGTTTATTTGCGCGGTCACGAATAACTTTTTAGGCAACCGCTATTGGACATACCCCGATTCGCGCTCACGCAGAATCCGCCATCAATTCGGCATGTTTCTTGTCGTGAACACGATCGGCATCACCATTCGCATACCGATCCTGAAATATGTGGAACCGCACATGGCGCAGATGTTCGAAAGCATGGCACACTTGTCCCTGGATGCTGCAGATGCGCTGGCTAAAAACGCCACACTGCTGTTTGCCATCGGAGTTGTAATGCTCTGGAACTTTTTTATTAACCGCTACTGGACGTATAATGATGTAGATTGATATTAAAGAGAGGTTTGGCCATGACTCAGAATCAAAAACGCATCATCCCCATTTATGCCTCGAACGGCGAGGCCGAAGCATTCCTTGTTTTCCCTTATCTCTTCAATCGCAGTGGAGAGTGGGTCGGCTGGGTCACGCCCAAACGCGAGGTTTTCTCAGTGATGGGAAACTACGTCGGCACGCTGACGGACGATCCGCGCATCACCCGTAAACGTTCGGATGACGACTCGATTCCACGTCAACAGCCACCTCCACGGCCTCGTCGCATCGCTCTGCCTTCCTACGTACCGTTGGCGCCCATGATGAGCGACCTGCCGCACAGCCAAGTCGACGTGCTGCAAGACGAACCCGACCGCCTACACACAGCCGATAGCGGGGAATTACGGGAGGATATGGATTAAGGGAGGGGAGCAATTGGCAAGGACGGGAACCTCTCGTTGTGGGGAATGGTCATATTAAGGCTTTGCTATGAAAAAATTAGTGCTTGTCATCCTTGTGTTAAATGTGCTTGGTTCATTGGTTGCTTGTTCAAGTGAAAACGAAATACCCGCTACCAGTTCGGGGAAATCTGTTACTCAGGAGTCCTACCGCTCGACACCTGTAGTGGCTAGCACAAATCATACTTTTACATCAACTCCTAATTTTGAAATAATTCCTACGCAAACATGGACACCTTTACCTACACTCAATCAAAATGATGGAAGGCAAATGTTAAAGGCGTGGTTCACAGGTTCAGATTTCTGTCGCCTGCCTTGTTGGGGTGGGATTATCCCCGGAATAACTAGTTGGGAGGAGGCTAAGCATATTTTAAATCACTTGCAACAGACAATAAAAATTAAAACTGAATCAAACTTTGACTGTGTTTATG
>DATHRQ010000243.1:0-8531 GCA_035465095.1 Anaerolineales bacterium
CATCACAGGTGCAGAGGACGTATTGGTTGAACGGTTAAGTGACCGTTGGACATGTCGTGCCCATGGACATATCTTCAACCGAAAATCCAATCCCCCAAAGGAAATGGGTATATGCGATATAGACGGCTCCGACTTATACCAGAGGGATGACGACAAGGCTGAAACAGTAAAACATCGCATTCAGGTTTACCTGGAGCAAACATCTCCCTTGGTTTCATATTATCGTGCCCAGGGAAAGTTGATCGAGATTGACGGTATGCAGACGATCGAGCAGGTTGCACAAGATATTGTGTCTGCTTTGAAAATGTGACGATGATGACCTGGGAACGTCAAATCCATCTTAAGAATGCTGATGATTTGCAGATCATGCGTGAAGCAGGACGCATCAATGCAAGTGTATTGGCGACGGTAAAGGAACTTTTACAACCAGGGATTCCTACTGCTGACCTCAATGTAGCTGCCGAGGAAGTGTTGAAGAAACATGGATGCATATCGCCTTTCAAGGGATATGGCCACCCTCCATTTCCCGCATCTATAACCGTAAGTATCAACCGGGAACTTGTTCACGGTATTCCGTCCACAAATCGGAAGCTGCAAACTGGCGATATTGTTTCAATTGATTGCGGTACCATACTGGATGGTTTTGTAGCGGATTCAGCCTTTTCAGCCGGAGTGGGAGACATTTCTCCCGAAGCGCAAACTCTGCTAAATGTTACCGAAGGAGCATTGAACGCGGCCATTGACAAAATGCGATTTGGAAACCGCACAGGTGATGTTTCAGCGGCGATACAAAAATATATCGAAACTCGCGGCTTTTTTGTAACACGGGAGTACACCGGCCATGGAGTAGGGCGCCAGATGCACGAAGGTCCGCAGGTTCCAAATTATGGTAAGGAAGGCACAGGCATGCCGCTTAAACCGGGCATGACGATCGCAATAGAACCGATGGTGCTTGCAGGAACGGCAGAGACAAAAGTTCTACCTGACAATTGGACCGTGGTATCTGCAGATGGATCATTGACGGCGCATTTTGAACACACAATTGCCGTCACCGAAGGAGAACCTCTCATCCTGACTGTCTTGTGATCCATTCCGGTGTTGAATGTAATCTGGACGAATAATGAATGAAAGTATATAATAATAGTTTGGCTATTTGTAAGGAGAATTTGATATGAAAGTTTCACCGTCTGTACGAAAACGCTGCGCCAAATGCAGAATTGTTAGGCGCAAAGGCAGAGTATTTGTTATCTGCGAAAATCCAAAACATAAACAACGACAGGGATAGTGTGAACCATGGCGAGAATTGAAGGCGTCGACCTGCCCCGTAATAAGCGGGTGGAAGTCGGTTTGACATATTTGTATGGCATCGGGCCGACACGGGCACGTGAAATTTTGACGTATACGAAAATCAATCCTGATATTCGTATAAAAGACCTGTCTGAGTCGGATGTGGCTTTGATACGTGAGTACATCAGCAAGAATATCATGGTGGAGGGTGATCTTCGTCGTGATGTACAAATGAATATAAAGCGGTTGATCGAAATTGGATCATATCGTGGTTTACGCCATCGTCGCAATTTGCCGGTTAATGGCCAGCGAACCAAAACCAATGCACGTACCCGAAAAGGGATAAAGAAGACTGTTGCTGGTCGTGGCCGCCGTCGCGGTGCAAAGAAATAAAGAAATAGAAAAGGTCGGAGTAAATTATGGCTCAAAGTGTACGTTCTACGCGCCGCAACACGGGCGCTAAAAAAGTAAAAAGATCATTGTCCAGCGGGCAGGTTCATATCTTCGCTTCGTTCAATAATACAATTATTACTGTAACGGATATGGAAGGGAACACAGTTGCCTGGGGTAGTGCTGGATCTGCTGGTTTCAAGGGTTCTCGCAAGAGTACGCCTTTTGCGGCGCGACTCGCTGCGGAGCAGGCGATCAAAACTGCCCAACAATTTGGAATACAGGAAGTTGACTTGTTTGTCAAAGGACCTGGTCCGGGACGTGAAAATGCCATCCGTGCGGTGCAGGCGCTGGGTTTGAAAGTGCGTTCGATTTCTGACATTACCCCTGTCCCGCACAATGGTTGCAGACCGCCGAAAAAGCGGCGCGTATAAACCTGATATAGAGGAAAATAGTTTATGTCAAAACATATTGGTCCGGTGTGCAAACTTTGCCGGCGTGAAGGTGAAAAACTCTATCTCAAAGGAGAGCGATGTTATACGCCGAAGTGTTCTTTTGAGCGCCGTAGTTTCCCCCCTGGGCAGCACGGTCGTACAGCCATGCGAGGCGGCCGCAGGCGCTCTGGACGTGAATCTGATTATCTGCGGCAGTTGCGCGCCAAACAACGTGCTCGTCGCGTTTACGGCGTTTTAGAGCGCCAGTTTCGTCGTTATTATGAAGTTGCGCTTCAAAGGCGTGGTCTGACAGGCTTAAACCTCCTGCAGATTCTCGAATCACGATTGGACAATGTGGTCTATCGTCTGGGTTATGCCGCAAGTCGGGCCCAGGCTCGTTTGATGGTCACACATGGTCACTTTGTTGTGAACGGTCGCCGGACAGATGTTCCTTCAATGCTTTTGCGGGAAGGCGATGTAGTGGCTGTTCGTGAAGGTTCTCAGAAATTGGAATTCTTCAAGGGGCTTGGAGAACAGGCAGACTCGCGGACGTCACCGAGTTGGTTGAATAAAGATACCAGCCAGATGTCCGGATCAGTTCAGCGCCTCCCGGAGCGCGCTGAGATTGACGGCAGTTTGAACGAGCAGTTGATCGTGGAATACTATTCTCGTTAAAGTGATTGAAATTTTATTCTCTGGCGGGTGTTTTGCCGGTCAGGGGTTCTGTTGTAATGACAGGGAGAGGTGAGCCGTGACGGGTATCACGAACATGGTTATGCCGAAAATCGAGCGCGAAGCAGAAGCTCGAAACTACGGCAAGTTCATTATCAGCCCGCTTGAGCGCGGGTATGGTGTAACCCTGGGTAATGCGTTACGCCGAGTTTTACTCTCTTCTTTGGAGGGTGCAGCTGTAACATCGATCCGAATTGCGGATGTGTTGCACGAGTTCAGCGAAATCCCCGGCGTACGGGAAGATGTTATTCAGGTGACGTTACAGGTCAAACAATTGCGTCTGAAGCTGGATGGTGTTGACAGCACCCGTATGCATCTTGAGGTTCGCGGTGAAGGTACGGTTACGGCGGCGGATATCATAACCTCAGCCGAGATTGAAATTGTCAACCCTGAATTGTATTTGTTCACTGTGGATGACGCCAAGACCAAGCTTGATCTTGAGTTTACTGTCGAACGCGGCCGTGGATATTCGCCGGCAAACGAGCGCAGCGGGCACATGCCCATTGGCGATTTGCCGATCGACGCTATTTTTAGCCCGGTCAAACGTGTGAACTGGGAGGTCACTTCTGCCCGTGTGGGACAAAGCACGAACTACGACAAACTCATCCTTGAGATTTGGACAGACGGAGCAATTTCGCCGGAACGTGCCTTGAGCACAGCTGCCAAGGTTGTAATCGACCATCTGCGTTTTATTGCGGGTGTCAGTGAAGAAACATTGGCTGTTCCCGTGGAAGTGGAAACAAGCACGAGCCGTATCACAAGTGAACTGGCTGATACACCTGTCGAGGCTTTGGACTTGTCAGTTCGAGTATTCAATTCCCTCAAGAGAACGGGGATCACCACTGTCGGTGACGTGTTGGACCTGCTTGAAAAAGGTGAGACAGCCGTAATGTCCATCCGCAATTTTGGTGAGAAGAGTCTGGATGAACTTCGCCAAAAAATGCAGGAAAAGGGCTACATGAAAGACGAAACGAGTTCTGCGGAGTAGTAGGAAATGCGACATCAAATATCTGGTTATAGGCTTGGGCGCAGTACAGGAGCAAGACTTGCACTGCGTCGCAATATGATAAAACAATTCTTTATACACGAGCGGATCAAGACCACGCGCGCAAAAGCCGCAGCCATTCGTGGCGAAGCCGAACGTCTGATCACACTTGCCCGCAATAGTGCTGAAGCGAGTGATGCAGAAAAGGTGCACGCGCGCCGCCTGGCAGCATCCAAGCTGGGGAACAACAAGGTCATCCAGCGTCTCTTCGATGAAATTGCCCCGCGCTATGCCAACAGAAACGGCGGCTACACGCGAATGCTGAAGCTTGGTCCCCGCATGGGTGATTCGGCTGAAATGGTCATATTGGAATTGGTTGAAGAATAAAATGGTAGGTTGAGCGTTCAGCACGCAAGTGCAGGTGAGGCTGAAGGCTAAAATGGCACGTTACAAATTGACTCTTGCCTACGACGGCGCAAACTTCTTCGGAAGCCAGAAGCAGGCAAACAAAAGGACTGTGCAGGGCGAACTTGAAAGCGCCCTGGCAACACTTGGATGGACGGAACGCTCGGTGCTTGTCTCCGGGCGGACGGACACAGGCGTTCATGCAACAGGGCAGGTTGCCTCTGCAAATTTGAATTGGCAGCACTCTGACGATGAACTCCTGCGTGCGCTGAACGCCGCGCTGCCCAATGATCTGTCGGTTCAAACCGTTCAGGTGGCAGACGCAAGGTTTCATCCACGGTTTGATGCAGTATCGCGGCGTTATCGATATAAGTTGTTTTGTCTGCCCATACGGGATCCGCTGCGCGAACGATTTTTGTGGCGGGTTTGGCCTGCTGTAAATGGCAACACCCTTGCAGAAGCTGCGAAGCAATTCCTTGGGACGCACGATTTCTCTGCCTTCGGTTCCCCGACCACTCCCAAAGGCACAACCGTGCGGACGGTGATGGATGCCCAATGGACACAAGTTGCCGAGGATGAGTGGCATTTCGAGGTGCAGGCTAATGCCTTCCTCCACCGAATGGTTCGCAGGATGGTTTTTGTCCAGGTGGCTGTTGCGCATGAAAAGATTTCAGCCGAAGCGATTGCCGGCTCTTTAGCGAAACAGGCTGCGGGTAAATCTCGAAGAGAACTTCCGTCTGGTCTGGCTCCCGCACACGGGCTGACGCTGATAAACGTCGAATATAAAACGTAAGAGTCTATTGTCAATAAGAAAAGAAACGGAGATTTGGAAAGTGTACAAGTCGTACTATCCGAAAGCAAGTGAGATCGAACGCAAATGGGTTCTGGTGGATGCCAATGGACAGAATTTGGGCCGCCTCGCCACGCGTATTGCGCATGTGTTACTTGGCAAACACAAGCCAACCTTCACGCCCGGCGTGGAGATGGGCGATTTTGTAGTTGTTGTCAATTGTGAGCGTGTGACCGTAACTGGCACAAGGACCAACTCCAAGATGGATACCAAGACCTATCATCGTCATTCCAATTATCCCGGCGGTTTGAAGTCAATTTCATTACGCGACCAGTTGCAAAAACATCCTGATCGGGTGCTACGCGCAGCAGTTTGGGGCATGCTGCCGCACAACCGCATGGGTCGTGCATTGCTCAAACGCCTGAAGATCTATGCGGGCCCAAACCACCCGCACGGTACGAATAACCCTGAGCCGTTGGCGTAGGGAAAAGAGGAAGAAGAAATATGGCACAATACTATGAAGCAATCGGCCGACGAAAACGCAGCACCGCCCGTGTGCGTCTGATGGACGGCACCGGAAATTTCGTTGTCAATGATAAGGACGGGAGTGCATACTTCACACGTTTGGGAGATATGCAGGATATTCTGCGCGCCTTCGCCGCCGTTGGCGAGGATTCCGGGAAATATGATGTCAGCGTGAAGGTGCTGGGCGGCGGTGTTACCGGCCAGACCGAAGCCGTTCGCCTGGGTCTGGCCCGCGCGCTCCAGACGATCAACGGTGATTGGACAGCCTCGCTCCGTAAAAACGGCCTGCTGACCCGCGACGCCCGCGAGAAGGAACGCAAGAAACCGGGTCTCAAGAAAGCCCGCAAGGCGCCTACCTATACCAAGCGTTAGGCTTAATCAATCCTCGCGTTATATTTAAAGTAATGCGTAATTCGTAATGCGTGAAAGGCAAATGCGAATTACGCATTACGCTTTAATGGAGACTCCTATGGACTTTGCCCTCATCGCCAAAACGTTCGAGACCCTTCGCATCATGCCTCCCTCGAGGCTGATCCTGCTCGAAGCACAGACGCTTTCATCCGCACATGTGCCGCCCTACCCGCCGGACATGCCGGTCTTGTTGACGAATATTGATTCACAGGAATTAGCTCTGCACCTAAAGACCGTTTTGCTGACAACCTATCCAAAGGAACATGTTGTGCAGTGGGTAAGCAAAGAAAAGAAGAATGAAAAAAGATTAGGTGATTTGAGCGCGGAATTGTTCGGCGACGATATTTGTTTATTTATTCCTGCACTTGAAGAGGGCACATCCTTTGAAGCGTTTGCCGAGATTGTCGCTCACCTGCGCGCGCCGGATGGCTGCCCTTGGGATAGGGAGCAGACGCACGAGTCCCTGAGAAAACATCTATTGGAAGAAGCCTATGAGGCAATTTCTGCAATAGACTCCGGCGATTTCACAGATATGCGCGAAGAATTTGGCGACCTGTTGTTGCAGGTTGTTTTGCAGTCGCAGATCGCAAATGAAGAGGGACAATTTAACATCAATCAGGTCATTCAGGGAATATCATCGAAGTTGGTCAGAAGGCATCCGCACGTCTTCGGTGATCTGTCACTCGAGGGGGCGGATGCTGTGCTTGCAAATTGGGAGAAGCTAAAGGAGCAGGAAAGAGGCAGTAAGGAAAACAGTAAGGGTTTGCTTGACGGTGTTCCCATGGCTTTGCCTGCATTATCCCAATCGCAGGAATATCAGGGTCGAGCCGCCCGCGTGGGCTTTGACTGGCCCGAGATCGATGGCGTATTGGATAAAATAGCGGAGGAGATCAGCGAGATCAAAAATGCCGAGACCGATTTCGAATTGGCCTCTGAAATTGGAGATCTGTTATTCGTTCTGGTCAACTTTGCACGCTGGAAAAATGTGGATGCAGAATCTGCCTTGCGAAAAACCAACTTAAAATTCAAGAAACGCTTTGGATATGTGGAACAGGTGGCAAAGAAACAGGGACGTACATTGTCTGACCTGACTTTGGATGAAATGGAAACCCTTTGGCAGGCAGCGAAGAAGTTTGATACTTAAATCATTAGCATCTACAACGAGCGGTACATCTGGAGACTGTCATAATATTGGCCCTCGTAAAACAGCGACTGCGGTTCTGTGCCATAGACGGTGAATCCGATCCGTTCATATAAACGGATGGCTGATTCGTTCGTGGAAACAACTCTCAGTTTGACGATCTGTACCTCACGCAATTTTGCCCATTCAAAACATAGTTCAATCAATCCCTCAGCGATGTGTAAGCCTCGCCATTCAGGGCGGACATAGACACCCCATATCCCCGCGCTGTGTTTAGTCTTTGGGGAATCGCCTTTGCGGATACCTGTCATTCCAACAAGATGATTTTCATCTTCAGCAACAAAGATGATCCCGTATTCATCTGGTTTTAATCTATTTTTCCAGAAGCTCATAGGATGATCGGCGTTGGTGTGATAATCCGAACCGAATGAGGTGGGGCTATCTTTCAAGGCGAACAAACGCAGATCGCGGAACCGCTCCGCGTCTGCCAGGCTTGCATCGCGGATGGTGATCGTCCCCTTTGGTGTTTGCAATGATTTGATCATTGGTGGCATTGAAAACGGGCAAAGGCGCTATCGAATAATGCCTGGGTGTTCTCCGCCCGGGGACTGTATACCTTCCAGGCGAAGGCCCGTTCGCCGCAGATCCATGCCGCGGCCGAACCAAACGGCAGCACGGAGGTGGCGGTGCTTGAGATCGGAGTGTAGATCACGTTCATATTGCGGATCAGTTTTACGTCCAGATTGCCGCTGCGCGTATCCGTGTCGTCCAGAATAAGATCGAGCATGAACTGCGGATCGGATGTCTCCGGCGCGAGCTGCCAGATCATCTGAATGAATAAATTGCCGTTGAAGGCCGCGACCAGTCCCTGCGAGTAGGAGGAGGGCGAGGAAGGGTTGTTCTGTGCACTGACGTCAAAGAAGGCCATGTCCACCGGGTGGCCGACGCAGAATTGATATTCGCAAAACAGACCCCTCAGATCGAACGATGTGGATGTGGGCTGGAGCGTGGGAGCGGATCCGGCAGTGGCTGTTGGCAGCGCAGAAATGGTTTGGATGACAGCCTGTTGGATTTGCATATTGGGGTCACTGGCAGGCGCACAGGCTGATAAAATCAGGATGAGCAGTAGGATAAGGTTGTAACGCATTCGTCGATTATACATGCCCAACCGTGGGTATACAATTGTTTCGGAACATTTGTGCATGTAAGGTCGTCCTTGTTGTGAAGGAGAAAGAATGAAAAAAATTGTTTTCGGGTTTACCGTATTGATATTGATCGTGACCGCCTGCGCCCCACAAACGCCGACGGAGCCGCCTGCGCTCATCATTGAGCAGCCGGATGATGATTTGTCTGCGAGCGACGGATTAAGCCCGCTGGAACTGACTGTTGCCAGGCAGTTGGCTGAAAATCTTGACCTGGATATCGAGGATG
>DATHRQ010000244.1:0-4893 GCA_035465095.1 Anaerolineales bacterium
TACGTGTGGATATATCTTCTCGAAAACATGTATCTCTTCTGCGCTGCAGTTGAACAGTATGCGTGCGTAGTCATCGATGGGAAGCACGGGCGCATAGCGTTGATATCCCTGCAGAATGAATTTGAACATGTCCTCTTCGGCTGTTTCGCGATAGATCTGATGTGAGATGTGATTGTGATTGGATGGAATCTGCACGGCGATCTGTCCGCCGGGTTTCAATTTGTCAAAGAGATGGGGGATCAGTTCGGCATGATTCTCACTCCAGTGGAGTGCGGCGTTGCTGAAGATCAGGTCCCATTGGCCTGTCAGCATGGACTGGTCTCCTTGTTCAAAGACCAGGTTCGGGGTCGTGAGTGAAGCGGCCTGCTCCAGCATTTGAGGCGATGAGTCAAGCCCGGTCACATGGCTGTTGGGGAGCGCATCTGCCAGTTCGTGTGTCAGATTGCCGGTGCCACATCCCAGGTCGATGACCTTGAGATCCTCGCGAATGTCGACAAGAGCGAGCAGGTCATAAAATGGCGCGGATCGCTGGGCTTGGAATTTGTGGTAAAGGTCTGGGTTCCAGGGCATATGATCTTTGACTGCCGACCACAGACGATGGACTCTGCGGCAGTCTGCCGTCCGCGGTCGGTAAAAAGCCCTCCCTTTTCAGGAAGGGCCATGGATTTATTTGCGTTTGGCTGTTTTTTTCTTCGATGGTTTCTTGGCTGCCTTCTTCTTGTTGGCGGGCTTGACCAGCGTTTGGATCTGTTCGTGCATGTAGAGTTGGACGTAGTAATAACCGCCGCCGTTCTTGCCGCTCGATCCAGAGCCTTTCCAGCCGCCAAAGGGTTGGAAACCCGGCCACGCACCGGTTGTTGCGCCCTGGGGGCGATTGGCATAGGTCACGCCGGCTTCGATGTTTTCGAAGAACCAATCTGTTTCCTTTTTGTTGCCATAGAAGCCTGCTGTCAGGCCGTAGTTGACGTTGTTGGCGATCTGCATGGCTTCGTCGAGATTTTTCACTTTGCCAATGGTGGTGATGGGCAGGAACATTTCCTGCTGCCACAAATGGTGGCTGAACGGCAGGTCTGTGACAAGAGTCGGTTCGCAGAAGTAGCCTTTGTTATACATGTCGCCAGACTTCACATTGCCGCCGGTCAGGAACTTGCCGCCCGCACCGTTGATCTCTTCGGTGAAATTCTTGAAATCGTTATAGGAGCTTTTGTTGATCACAGGGCCCAGGTAGGTGGCCTGCTCGGTCGGGTCACCGATGACCAGTTCCTCGGTCTTTTCCTTAAGTTTGGCGACAAGCTCCTTGTAAACAGGCGCTTCCACGATCACGCGGGAAGCGGCGGAACATTTCTGTCCCTGCAAGCCGAACGCGGAACGGACAATGCCTGTGGCGGCATCCTCAAGGTTTGCATTACGCGAAACAATGGCAGGATTCTTGCCGCCGAGTTCCAGGATCACAGGACGCACATAATTGCGTTTTGCAAAATCGCGATACAAATTCATACCTACGTCGAACGAGCCGGTGAAGGTTACACCGTCGACTTCGGGGCTGTCTACGAGAGCCTGTCCCAACGTGCGGCCAGGGCCTGTCACAAAATTGAAGACACCGTCAGGGATGCCTGCGTCGCGCAAACACTCGGCGTAGAGTCGCACGATCCACGCGGTATCCGAAGCCGGCTTGATGACGACCGTGTTTCCAGCCACGAGGGCAGCGCCGGTCGGTCCGCCTGTCAAAGCGAAGGGGAAATTGAACGGGGAGATGACCAGCCACACGCCGTAAGGTCTGAGCACAGATGTGTTCGTCGCATCGTATCCGACCAGTGGATCTTTGCCCATCTGCTTGACGAATCCGTTGTTCTCTTCCATCATCTGCGCTGGCCAATACATCAGATCGGCGGTCTCCTGCACGTCGCCGAGCGATTCCATGCGGTTCTTGCCGACCTCCAACGCCATTGCAGCGCCGAGTTCGAAAATGCGTTTTTCGATCAATGCTGCGGCTTTGCGTACAAGTTTTACGCGCTTCTGCCAGGGTGTGCTGCTCCATGCAGGGAATGCCTTGCGAGCGGCGGCTATCGCCATTTCAGCATGTTTTTTGTCTCCCTTTTGTATTTTTGCCAGCACCCAATCGGTGTTGACCGGTGAGCGGTCTTCATATTTTTCCTTTGAGAAGACATCCTTGCCGTTAATGATCATCCCGTATTCCTGGCCGAGGTTCTTCTTGAGTTTCGCAACTGCCTTGTCGAAGCCTTCATGCAGTTCCTCGGGCGGGTTGAACATTGTGGCATATGTGAGTTTGAAAGCCATGCTTCCTCCTGTAACTGTTTTGGATGAACGAACCAAACCGAGTATAGTCTAGGATTTCACAACCGTCAAAGAAAAGCATCTTGATTTGGTATGACGAACATCGTTAATATTTAGGTAAGGTTTATGTGATAAAAACTGTCTTGTACAGTATTACCAGAAAAGGATATATGATGTACAGCACAATTATGAAAAACCGCTTCATACCAACCCTGAGCCTGATCATTCTTCTAGTGGCCTCGTGCGCCCCTGAGGCTTCTTCCACGCAGCAACCGTCTGCACCCGTTGCAGGGGAGCCAAGCCCAACCGCGTTCGCCCCTTCTGATTCAGCACCTGCAAATACAGACGTTGCCGCTGCACCGACGGAGGCTGCCGCTCCGCTGCCCGTGGCCACATCACGAGGAGATGCCCTCGAAGCTACAGATCCGGCCTCCGTTAGCCTTGCTTCAGGTGGGTTGCAGTTCGTCGAGTTCTTCCGCTTTACCTGAGCGACCTGCCGCGCCATGGCGCCCATGGTTCATGGGCTCGAAGCAAAGTATTTTGGACGTATCAATTTTGTTTATCTGGATGCTGATGATGCCAACACTGAATCTTTTCAACGGGAACTCGGTTTCTTCTACCAGCCAGAGGTCTATCTGTTGGATGGAAACGGGAACGTATTGGAGAAATGGGTTGGTTTCACCAGCCAGGAACAGTTTGAAGAAGCCTTTTCACGATATTTACAATAGATAAATCAGGATAGGTTGCGAATTAATAAAAAGCGGATGAGGAAACTCGTCCGCTCTTTATTGCAATGGACAGTAGATTAAAAGCTGCTTTTAGTATACATATACATGAGTTTATGGCAGATTACTTAATACATGCACCTTCACCGGCTGGCTTTTCCCCTTCAATTTAAGTTCACGTGTTTCCAATTGTCCCAAATCCAGATTGATATTCTGGTATGCAGCATCACTGACCAGTATCTCGCCAGATTTCGCATTGGATGCCAGCCGTGCAGCCGTATTTGGGGCATCGCCAAGGACTGTAATATCAGTAAGACCGTTACTCTGTCCAACCGACCCCACAAAAGCCATCCCGGTATGAACGCCCACGCCGATTGGTATCCACGGACCGTCTGCGCTGTGATGACCGGTATCGTGCAACAATTGCTGCGCTGCGGACAGAGCTTTGTGTGGGTGCTCCTGCCCGGCCAGCGAGGGAGTATACATTGCAGCCACCTGATCGCCAATGATCTTATCGATTAACGCATCTGTGTCGACCATGATCCGTGTGGCGACATCATAAAAGCGATTGATCAGTTGGCTGAATTCGATTGCGCTCATATTCTCTGCCAGTGTGGTCGATCCGCGCACATCCGCGAACAACAGTGAAAGTTCAACCTCTGCCCCGCCCTGGTGTTCCTGGGCAAATAACTCGCATGCGTTGCACAAATGCGGATTCATCTTGGAGGGCGCTTTTCGATACACGGCTCTGATAAGCGGACTGCTGATCCCCTGTAATGGTGCCAGACAAAACCTGCAGCGCTGCGTGGCAGGCAGCAGTTTGAACAATCTCCTCTGACGAACATCATCCTGATCGATGCCGGCCGTCAGGAAAGCCCGCCATACATTTTCAGCATGATCCTTGTCAACTTGTTTTGCCATAAATTCTCACCTCAACGATATATGTGATTGGGGATGCCAACCCAGTGAGATTATAATTCATGACATGACCTCCATCGTTCACGTTCTTGTATTTTTTATTGGCCTGTTTACCGCCACCCTGACCCTCTTCTCCGCCCTCTCGACTTTTGTGCTTCCCCGCGCTGCCCGCAGTCAATTGAATCGTATCGTCTTTGGATTGTTACGGCGGGTTTTCGAACTGATCCTTCGTTTTGTCAAGACTTACGAACGCCGCGAAGCAATTATGGCATATTACGCGCCCATTGGACTGATGCTCCTTGTCCCGACGTGGTACCTGTTGATCTCGCTTGGTTTTGCCGCCATGTACTGGGGCCTGGGTGTTGGAGACTGGTTTACGGTATTTCAATTGAGCGGGTCTTCCCTCTTCACCCTTGGGTTTGCAACCGAGAACACCCTTCTTCTCAACGCAATTGAATTTATCGAAGCCATGCTGGGCTTGATCCTCGTTGCCCTGCTGATCGCCTACCTGCCGACAATATACGCTGCCTTCTCCCGCCGTGAGCAGGCGGTCAACATGTTGGAGGTGCGTGCCGGGAGTCCGCCCTCTGCGTTGGAAATGCTCTTACGCTTCAACCGCATCCATGGCATGGATAACCTGAATAACTATTGGCGCACCTGGGAAGCCTGGTTTGCTGACGTGGAAGAGAGTCATACCACCCTGCCGGCCTTGGTCTTCTTCCGTTCACCACGAGCAGAGAATTCATGGGTCACCGCCGCAGGGACAGTGCTGGATGCCGCCGCAATAACTCTCTCCTCAATAGACATTCCCTTTGAAGCGTCTGCAGCACTTTGCATCCGTTCGGGGTTTCTCGCATTTCGGCGCATTGCGAATTATTTTGATATTCCCAACCCGCAGGACCCTCACTACCCCGAATCACCAATTTGTGTGGCGCGTGAAGAATTCGATTCCGTT
>DATHRQ010000245.1:0-4150 GCA_035465095.1 Anaerolineales bacterium
GGACAAAAAGCGGTCATCTTCGTGCCCAAATCCGCGCCGCAGGCGAAGGTGGCGCAGCTGCTGATCTATGTCGCGAAGGGCAGTTTGGTTGACGGAAGTTACGATGATGCCTTCGACCTCACCATCCAATGTGCGCAGGAATTCGGCTGGTACTGCCGCAACACGGGCTACAATCCCTTCACTCTGGAGGGCAAGAAAACCGCCGCCTTCGAGATCTGGGAATGGTGGCAGGAGGCGCACCGCGATGTACTCAATCAGAACGGCAGTGACATCGACCATAAACCCTTGACTGTATTTGTCTCTGTGGGTGATGGCAACATCATCTCCGGGATCCATAAAGGCTTCAAGGATTTACAGAAACTGGGTTGGATGGCGCGCATGCCCCACCTCGTTGGCGTGCAGGCTGAAGGGGCCGCCGCCGTCGCCGATGCATTCCATGGGAACACGGAGGAGATCAATCCTGTCTCTGCCAAGACTCTGGCAGACTCGATCTCCGTCGACCTGCCGCGCGACGGCGTGCGAGCCGTCCGTGCCTCCAAAGAGACGGATGGCACGTATATAACAGTGACAGACGATGAGATTCTCAAGGCCATGGCGGAACTCGGTAAGGCGGGCATCTTTGCCGAACCGGCTGGGGCGGCGGCTTATGCCGGTCTGGTCAAGGGAGCAGGCGAGGATGTAGTGGGAGGCGATGACCCGGTTTTGGTGTTAAACACCGGTAGCGGATTGAAAGACGTCCAGGCCGCAATGCAGGCAGTCCAGTCTGCACCGATCATCGAACCCAGTCTGGAGGCAGTAAAGGGTTTGCTATGAACAAAGATAATCAAGAAACAAAAGATACACACGATACACAATGGAGCCTGCCGTTTCGCTATGTGGTTGCGTTCATCTGCTTTATCGCGCTCGTGGCGTTTGTGTTCTATGCGCGCGCAGCCATTAGAAATTTGATCATCGCGGCCTTCGTGGCCTATCTGTTTAACCCGATCGTCGTGTATCTTTCCGGCCATACGAAGTTGACGAGAACCGCCTCGGTGAACATCGTCTATTTTTCGGCAGTGATCCTGCTGGTCGGCGTTCCCGTTTCGCTCGCACCGATCTTCTATGACGAGTTCAGATTCGTGATCGAAGACCTGCTCGACCTTTCAGATCAGATCGCCCTGGCCCTCTCAACACCGATTCAGATCGGCAGCCTTACGTTTCATTTGGAGGAATGGGCGCAGAGTCTTTCACAGGCTCAAAACGCATTGCTGACCCCGCTGCCGGAAGAAGCATTGAAACTGCTGGAGACAACCTCGGTGGGTGTTATTTGGTTCCTGATCATTTTGGTCAGCGTATACATGTTCCTGGCTCATTGGCCCCACATGCGCGATGTGATGCTTGCATCGGTGCCGGCGCCCTACCAGGACGAAATTTCAGAGTTATATAAACGTATCAGAAGGGTTTGGATGGCGTATCTGCGCGGTCAGATCGTATTGATGTTGATTGTCGGCGTCGTCTTTACCATAGCCTGGCTGATATTGGGCATTCCCGGCGCGTTGGTTTTGGGTGTGTTGGCAGGGTTGTTCACGCTCATACCGGATGTCGGTCCGTTCCTGGCGATGGTACTGGCGGCCGGTGTGGCGCTGCTCGAAGGTTCCACCTGGATTCCCCTTTCCAACTTTTGGGTGACAGGCATCGTCATCGTTGTGTATCTGGTCCTGATCAATGCCAAGAACTTTTTCCTGCGCCCGATCATTATGGGGCGCAGCGTGCATATGAACGAGGGGCTGGTCTTCATCGCAATCCTGATCGCAACCATCCTGGAAGGCATACTCGGCGCCCTGCTGGTCGTACCGCTGCTGGCCTCGGTCGTCATTCTGTCTGTCTATATTCAGCGCAAGGTGCTTGGCCTGACGCCATTCAAGGATGATGGTTCGCAGCGATTTGCTCCCCCGCCGGAAAAGTTCAATCCGCCTCGCTCCATGCTCACGAAAAGGATGATAAAGAAAAAGGAAGTGGAAGCGGAGAAAGCCGCCGCAGCCGACTCACCCGATGTTGTTTCGCCCTCAGCGGCTAAATCTCACATCGACCTTGACCCCGATAAATAAAATATGAAAATCACCTACTCGGTCATCGCGCCCATTTACAACGAAAAAGAGAATCTGCCTGAACTTCATCGCCGCGTCAGCGAAGTGATGGAGCAGACGGGCAAGCCCTGGGAACTTGTCCTTGTGGACGACGGCTCCACCGACGGTTCCACGGAGATGATCCGTGAACTCGCGAAGAAAGACAAACATGTGCGCCCGGTCATTTTCGCCCGTAACTTTGGTCATCAGATCGCCATCACCGCCGGCTGGGACTACGCGCGCGGCGACGCGGTCGTCATCATCGACGCAGACCTGCAGGACCCGCCCGAACTCATCCTTGAGATGGCAGAGAAATGGCAGGAAGGATATGAGGTCGTCTACGCCGTGCGCGCCGAACGGGAGGGCGAATCCTGGTTCAAGTTGTGGACGGCCTCCCTGTTCTACCGCATCATCTTCCGCATCACCGATGTGAAGATCCCGCTCGATACCGGCGACTTCCGCCTGATGGATCGCAAGGTGGTGAATGTGCTCAAGTCCATGCGTGAGCGGCATCGTTTCCCGCGCGGCATGTCTGCCTGGGTGGGCTTCAAACAGATCGGCGTGGAATATAAACGCGCCGCGCTTGTGGCCGGCGAGACGAAATATCCGTTCAAGAAAATGTTCCGACTGGCGATCAACGCAGTGACGAGTTTCTCCTATTTCCCGTTGCAGGTTGCCACGTTTGTCGGTTTCCTTGCGGCCGGCCTTGCCATCCTGGCCATCCCAATTGTTATCTATTTAAGAATCACAGGTTCGCAGGCGTTTTTCGGTCAGGCAACCACGTTGATCGCTGTGTTATTTCTCGGTGGGGTGCAACTGATCTCGTTAGGCATCCTTGGAGAGTACATCGGCCGTTTGTATGATGAAGCCAAAGGCAGGCCGTTATATATCGTCCGTGAAGGGCCGGAAGAACAGTAAGCCGTCGACAGCCTACGTTTCATTATTTTTTGATTCTTCATCATTTGAATCATGTCCCTCACCTTCTTAAAAGATAAAGCCTTCTTCCGCGCCATGCTGGCGATCGCAGTGCCTGTCGCCTTTCAACAACTCATCACGGCGGGCCTAAACATGATCGACGTGCTCATGGTCGGTCAATTGGGTGAGACATCCGTGGCCGCGCTTGGACTGGCAAACCAGATATTCTTCCTGCTCATCCTGTTCCTGTTCGGTCTTGCCAGCGGGACAGCAATATTTACCGCACAATATTGGGGCAAAGGCGATACGAAGAAGATCCATCGCGTGTTGGGCATCTGCCTTGTCATCGCAGTTTCCATCGCCGCGATATTCACCCTGGCCGCCACATTGATCCCTGAAAAATTATTGTCCTTCTACACTGAAGATCCCGAAGTCATTCGACTGGGCAGCGAATACCTGCGGATTGTGGGCATGAGTTACGTCCTGATGGCGATCTCAGTATCGTACATTTTCATCCTTCGCAGCATCACCTACGTCACGATGACAATGGTCGTATCTGTCATTGCATTGCTTCTTAAAACTGCCATCGGCTATACATTGATCTTTGGGCATTTTGGTCTGCCCGCGCTGGGCGTGCGCGGTGCAGGCATCGGCACAGCCATCGGCTGGACGTTCGAAGCCATTCTGCTGATTACCCTCGTCTACGTGCTGAAAACCCCGCTTGCCGTCAACCCGCTGACCTTTTTCATGTTCGACCGTCCCTTCCTATTCAACGTCCTTCGCACCACCATGCCGGCCGTGGTCAACGAAGTGGCGTGGTCGTTCGGCATCACCACCTACAACGCGGTCTATGCCCGCATCGGCACCGATTCCATCGCGGCGATCAACATCAATGCCACAGTGGAACAACTTGTCTTTGTGATGTTCATCGGACTCGGCAACGCCTGCTCCGTCATGGCAGGCAACAAGATCGGCCAAGGGGACAAGGACACCGCCTACGAGTATGGGCGCCGCTTCGCCATCCTCACAGTCATACTGGCGCTGTTTGGCGGCGCGGTCGTGCTCCTCACACGTGACGTTGTCATCGGTTGGTACTCGCTCTCCGAATCCGCGACGTTCAACCTGCGCAA
>DATHRQ010000246.1:0-1509 GCA_035465095.1 Anaerolineales bacterium
AGAACAGTTGGTCATGGGCAAGCCAACTACCTCTTATGGTATGGGGTGGTTTATCAACGAGATCGACGGAGTAACAATCATTGCCCATGGCGGCAATGTGCCCCATTTCTCAGCGTACATGGCCCTGATTCCAGAGCAAGACAAGGGGGTTGTCATCCTGGCAAACTCCGATCAGTGGGGGCTGCCGTTCATTCTGATGGAAGTTGGAGATGGTGTCGCCGCCCTTCTTGCCGGCAAGCAGCCTGCACCGATCAAGCTAGCCTTCCTCCCCTGGGTCATGCGCGCCTTACCGCTGCTGCCGCTCTTCCAGTCCGGAAGGATCTTTTTCACCCTGAACCGCCTGCACAGCTGGCGCCAAAACCCAACACTTCGCCCAATTGCTGCTCGTGCAGTAGCCCAGGATATCCTCCCCGCATTGATTCCGAACCTTTCCCTGGCAGCAATTTTGAATTATCTGCGTACCAGCGGATTGCTGAGATTCATGCGATTATACATGCCCGATCTGGCGTTCATTGCCCAGGTCAGTGGGGGGTTGGCCGGGATCTGGGCGGTCGTGCGCACGGTTCTGATTTTGCGTTTGCTTCGGAAAGTCGAATAACACTTTTCTACCAAATCGCACAGGACAAGGGCGATATTTTATTCGGTGATGATTTCATCCCCCATTCGAGAGGCACTGCCATGATTCAAAATACAAGACCTAACCAAGTCGTGAAACTCTCCCCCGAGCGTCAATTTATGCTAAACATCCTGGCTTTGCCCAGGCCGGTGCATCCAATGTTCGGTTTGCTCGAAGTGGATGTGACAGCCGTTCGCAGTTTCATCACCGAACATCGGAGCCGCTCCGGGGAAAATCTTTCATTTACCGGTTATATCGCCTTCTGCCTTGCCCGCGCAGTTGAGGAACACAAGGAAGTTCAGGCGTATCGGCAGGGAAACCGCCATTTCGCATTTTTTGAAGAAGTGGATGTCGGGTTGATGGTGGAACGGCAAGTTGGCGATAAGAAAGAGCTGACCGGGCACGTCATCCGGGATGCCAGCCATAAAACATACAGAGAGATCCACGAAGAGATCCGTTCCGCTCAATCCCCAGGCTCCGACACATCCAAAGAAGCGCCTGGCTGGTTTCTTGCCGTATTGCAGCATTCCGGGATTTTTTCTAAATTGATCTTTAAAATTTTGGGGTGGGTGATCAAGCGAAACCCTGCTATTCCTGTTTCAATAAATGGGACTGTTGGGATCACTGCTGTCGGCATGTTCAGCAAAGGGCACAGCGGTTGGGGATTTGAGACAACCCTGCACTCGCTGGACCTGGTTGTGGGAAGCATTGCCTGGAAACCGGTGGTTATAGATGGCAATATCGTGCCGCGCGAGATCCTCAACCTGACCGTGGTATTCAACCATGACATTATCGATGGGGGGCCTGCCACCCGATTCACCAGGAGATTGATAGAATTGATCGAGGGCGGGTATGGGCTTGATGAGGAGATCGCACGCACAGATCTCTGAGTG
>DATHRQ010000247.1:0-2531 GCA_035465095.1 Anaerolineales bacterium
TTCGAAGAAAAGATCCAACTCGAATTGAAACGCGACAAATCCGGCGGCGGCTGTGGGTAGGCTGCAATAATTTGAAACCCGCATGGTTTTGAAAACCATGCGGGTCTTTTTTTTATTCTTCAGTGATCGTCACTGATTCGATCACATCGCCCAAATAATCCGGGGATTGAAGTGGGTCGCGGCGCGTGATCCCATTGACCACGTCCATCCCTTCGACCACCTGTCCAAATATCGTGTATCCGCCATTTAATTGGGGAACCGCATCGAACGTGATAAAGAACTGACTTCCATTCGTATCACGCCCGGCGTTGGCCATGGCCACGACACCGGGCTTATCGAATGTTAGGTCGCTATCCTCATTGGCGAACTGATAGCCGGGACCGCCTCTGCCTGTCCCCGTCGGGTCGCCGCCCTGAGCCATAAAACCCTCAAGCACACGATGGAACGTCACCCCGTCAAAGTATCCCTCCTGCGCAAGGAACACAAAACTGTTCACAGTCAGAGGCGCCTTATCAGCGTAAAGTTCCACAATAAATTCTCCTCCCTTGGCCATCTTAAATGTCGCAAAATACTTCTTCTCTGGCTCGATCACCATAGGAGGATAGGCGTCATACTGCTTTACTGTCGCCTGTGGCGCAGATGTAGGTTCATCCAGGGGCACTTCGACCACGGTAGGGATATTTGTCGGCGCCTCCAGAACGTTCGAGCTTCGCCCCGGCGTTAACAACCAGATCACTCCTATAAGAACAAGGATCACCACCCCGCCCCCAAGCCATCTGATCGTTCGTTCTGTTTTGGCCGCCTGCTGCGCCTTCAATCTTTCTTCGATCTTTTTCTTGTTTGCCATATTATTTACTCCATATATTTTTTATTGTTGAGCGCCGACAAGCTCAATCAGGTCACGAACACGGCGCGACATATGTTCCAGAACCGAGATCGCCACTTCAGGCCGGTCCCTGAGGATCACCTTGAAAGATTCGCCGTCAAGGACGAGCATGCGCACATCCGTGGCGGCCTGCAGGGTGGCTGAACGGACCGACGGTGACTCAAGGATCGCCATCTCGCCAACGAACTCGCCGTCCTTCCGTACGGCTAGAATCGTTTGGTCGCTTCCCGTATTTTTAAGCACGTTTACGTCGCCATGGACAATAATGAACAGTGAATCACCATGTTCGCCTTCATGGCAAATAAATGAGCCGCTGGGGAACAGTTGCTCGACGGCAACCTCGGCAATTCTCTCCAGGTCTTCCGGCGATAAGCGCGAAAACATGGGGATCTCGCGCATCAGCAGAATTCGGTCAAGGGTAGAGAGGGTTCGTAATGTTTTCATTTTTGCACCATTATCCAATCCAGCCAGCGCATTCCTGGCCGCATGCTCCACGAGCGGTACGGGATCTGACTTCATTTTCTCCAGTGTTGGCACATAATCGATTAACTCCAGTTCCGATACCACCCGCGCCGAGATCGCGCGCAGCCAATAATCTTCCGATTCCAGCAATCCGCCGATCACAAGCGATACATCCATCTTTTGTTCATCGTCCGTCGTGAACACCCCGCCCCGGTCGAGTATAGGTATAACCTCTTTCGTGATCACAGGATCACCCAAGGTTTCGAGCGCTTCCAACGCAGCGGCGCGCGTGCTCGTATCGCCGGCGTTTAATCTCTTGCGCACAATTTCCAGCGCGCGACGATTCCCGAACAAACCGACTGCCTTGATCAAGCGTTCCTCGCTGAGCAGTTCGCGATGATGAAGAGTCGCTGCCAGAAGCGTCACCACCTGTCCACCCTCGGCAAACGAATTTTCCAGCGCGCGCAAATAACCGATGTTCGAAACCTCGCGTTGAATGTAACCACGCAGGACATCCAACATCTCCGGATCACCCGGAGGGACCACGTCCAGTGCCGCATCGAGCGACCTTTGATTCATCTCATCCAATATACGGATAATCCCGGTTCGCGACTCGGGCCAGACCTGCCTCAAAAATTCGGAGGCCTCTTTCCTGACCCAGGCATCCTCGTCCGCCAGACAGGCAATTACCAGTTCCAGATCGGATGTTTCATTCAACACAGAAAGCACCTGGATCGCGTCACGCCGCAGGATAGGTGATGGATCGTCCAACAGGTCAAGGACAAAGTCGACATCGATCGGGAAATCACTATCCACGTTCCCGGCAATGTGACCGATCGCATCCAGCGCTGTCAGGCGTTCTTCAACATCATCACTTTGCAGGAGCTTCAGCAGGAAGGATTTGGCGGCATCGATCTCACCCAGATATATCAACACGACGGATGCGTGCGAACTGATCTTGAAGTTCTTGTCATTCAGCATTTGTTCAAGCTTACGAACAAGTTCGGGAGAAGAATCAATTCCGAGCCGGGGGAGTGATGCAAGCGTTTCCTCTCGGACAGCGTCGTCGGGATCGTCCAATCCTAATATGATCTCATGGAAGACCGCCTTCGCATCCAGGTCTGCCAGGGCACTGATTGCCGCAGCACGCACCGATGCATGCTCATCGGAAAGTCTTCCAACC
>DATHRQ010000248.1:0-4211 GCA_035465095.1 Anaerolineales bacterium
TGTTGGCGCTGGAGCAGTTACAGGTTCGGAAAAATGAAGCGATTGTCTTCGAGGATTCCCCGAACGGGGTTAAAGCAGCGAATCGAGCGGAAATTTTCGTTGTTGCCGTCCCAAATCCGGTCACATCCAGGTTAAATATCGAAAATGCAAATTTAATTCTGAATTCTCTCTCAGATTTATCTTTGCCCGAGTTGTTGAATAAAGTACAATAGTCTCATCAAATAATTTGGAGGGCACGATGGCAACAGAAAAGTTTAAGTGGCAGGGGGTTGTTTCGAAGTACGCATATCCGGAAACATGGCGCAGTGTATGGCAGATCGTCAATTCGTTGGTTCCGTTTATTGTCCTGTGGTATCTCGCATACCGCAGTTTGGAAGTAGGCTATTGGCTGACGCTTTTGCTGATCATTCCGACCGCCGGGTTCATGACGCGTTTGTTTATTATCTTCCATGATTGCTGTCATGGTTCTTTTTTCAAGAGCATGAAAGCGAACGACAAGGTGGGGCTGGTATTGGGTGTTTTGGTGTTGACGCCGTTCTATGAATGGAGACATACGCACGCTATGCACCATGCCACGGCCGGTGACCTGGATCGCCGCGGCGTTGGCGATGTGTACACCATGACGGTGGAGGAATACATCGCAGCGCCCTGGTACAGGAAAGTGGGTTATCGTATTTTACGCAACCCGCTGCTCCTGTTCACGATCAGTTCCTTTCTTGTATTTGTGGTTTTCCATCGTTTCTGGGGCGGAGAGGCTGGCAAGCGTGAAAAGAACAGCGTGATCTGGACCAATATTGCCATTCTGGCCGTATACGGTTTGATCATTTCTGCCATCGGTTGGAAGGCATTCCTGCTGGTTGAGGTTCCGTTACGGTTGTTCATTTGTTCTGCTGGCGTGTGGCTGTTCTATGTGCAGCATAACTTTGACCCCACCTATTGGGAGCGCCATACCAATTGGGAGTTCTTTCACGCAGGCATGGACGGCAGTTCCTTCTATAAACTGCCGAAACTGATACAGTGGTTTACAGGTAACATCGGTTTTCATCACATCCATCACTTAAGTCCGAAGATCCCGAACTATAAACTGGAGACATGTCACAACGAGAATCCCGAGTTTCAGATCGAACCGTTGACCTTTAGGGAGAGCCTCAAGTCCCTGTTTTTCAGGCTGTGGGATGAAAAGGAAAGAGTTTTGGTTGGATGGGAGGCTGTAAAGAAATATCGCAGACAGACCGTGCGAATAAAGTCTTAAATAACAACAGACTGGCGAACCGCCAGTCTGTTGTTATCAGGATTCTCTCCGTTGGTATCGAGAGAATTCAACTTCATTTGGGTAGTTACTGGGCAGGTGCGTCGGGTGGAATGGGTCCAACGTGGAACGGCCGCATCATCTCATTATCCTCGTGCTCGACGATGTGACAATGCCAGACGTAGAAACCAGGATAGTCGAATTTCATCTTCACCCGGGTGACCTCGCCAGGGTAGGAGATGACGGTGTCCTTGAAACCGGTCTCCCAAGGCAGCGGGTTGTTGCTGCCGGCGACGCTGGGGCCACCACCAATGGCTTCACGCCCAAGCACCTCGAACTGCACCAGGTGAATATGGATCGGGTGGGCGTCTTCGGTAACGTTATACACTGCCCATTCTTCGGTCGCGCCCAGAGCCGGGTTCTCGGTGATGAGATCGCTCCAAAGTAGAGGCAACGCTTGGCTTGTGTTGGGATTCCATGTGCCCAGCAGGGCAGCCACTGGTCCCTCGAAGCCTTGACCGTCATCGAAGGCTTCCTCATTCAGGCTGAGATGCCGCGTAACCCCGGCAGTCCCAAGCGGTGTGGTAGCAGGTAGTTGCAAGTACTGAGGCGGAGTGGTCAGATCAGGGCTCGTGGCTGGCCCGACGCGGAACTGCATCACCTGGCCGGTCGAGTCTGGATCGGAAGGATCGAAATCACCGCCGACTGCACCACCCCCAAAGGGTTCATCAGGACCGAGGTTGAGTAAGAGAACCTCTGTGCCAACCGGGACGTTGGTGAAGTCAACGATCACGTCGGCGCGCTCAGCCAGAGCCATCAGCACCGTTGCCCCGCCGCTCGTACCCGGATACGGGTAATCGTTCAGCCGCACGGGCGCAGGCAGGAACCCGCCTTCGGCACCGATTTGCCATACTTCTACGCGCGGATCACTAAACTGCAAGATCAGGAAGCGCGAATTGCAGCCGTTGAGTAGGCGGAAACGGTAGCGACGCTGTTCGACGTCCAGATATGGCCAGGTGAAGCCGTTGACCACCATCATGTTGCCGAAGAACTCGGGGTTCCAGATCGGCGAAACGGGCGTGTCGGGGATGTATGGGCCTCCATATTCGTCAAAGAAGGCGCGCGTGTCCGGGTAGAACAGAGAGCCATCGAGGTTGAAGGACCGATCCTGGACCACGATGGGGATCTCGCCATATTCGCCCAATGGGTCATCTCCAACTCCGGGAGCTAGCCCTGGCAGGAAAGCTGGGCTGCCATCCCGGCTGTCAAGCACCGCGTCGTCTGGGCCACCGCGGATCAACCAGAAGCCGGCCGGTCCGGCGTACACATTGGCACGGGTCATGCCCAGCGTGTGGTCGTGATACCAGAGGGTCGTCGCTCGCTGGTCGTTGGGGTAAATGAAGCTAGCCGTGCCGGGCGCCCAAAAATGGGCATATTTGTTAGTGAAGTAATCGTAGAAGGTGCCGGTCGTGGCGTACCCAGCGGGGATGTTCAGAGCGTTTGGCAAGTACCAAGCTTCAGCGTAGCCATCGCTGTCTTCATTTGTGTGCGCGCCGTGCACATGCGTGACCATGGGCACCGGTCCCGTATAGGGTCCTGGCGTAGTGGCAAAAGTCGGGCGCCTGTCGCGTCCCGCAATTCCACCGGGCGGGTTGGCCCAGTGCAGGGTTTGGTCTATGGGAAGTAAGTGGGGCAGGAAATTGCCATTGGCATCCACCAGCTCATTGAACCACTGCACCTGTGCGGATTTATTCCAGGTCGCCTCGATAGTGAAAGCGGGATAATTGAACGTCCCGCCCTGAGCGACGGTTCCCGGAAAATCTGTAGAACCGTAGCTCCATACCGTGGTCTCCGGGTGCGGCGGGGGCAGGATCCGCTGCTGGAACTGGCGCACAGCGATCTTGTATTTATCCTTATTCTTATTGCTGCCCTTGCTCGATGGCATGGCCGGCGGTTTGACCAGCGGCAATGTATACTTAGACACATCTCCCGGGGGCAGTGATCCACCAGGGATTTGGGCTAAGGCACGCATCAGGAACTTGCCATCCGTAGCAGCATACATCGCAAGCGTGCCCGCCCCGCTGAGCTTTAGAAAGTCTCTTCTGGTAATCCTTTTAATCATAGCATTCTCCATTTTGCAATTGTGTAGGGATATTTTCTGTATTTTCTATCAGTTCGAACATGGAATAATTTGAGTAATCGGATTTGATACCTCCTTATTAAAAACAACGAACCGGTCGCATTGGACCGGTTTCGCTATTGGCTTCCCAGTGACAACGCCTGAAGGGGCAGAGCGACCATACTTTGTCACTGGATCTTAGCCTCCTGATAAACGGAGTATTTTGATTATTTATCCAATAATCATCAAAATACCCTTTGAGACATGATTAGGATTTATATACTTCATGTTAGGCGTTTGAGTTAATGGTAACAAGTTACTTTTGTAATTATGTATATGTGATTAATATAACTAGGAGGTTACATCCATTGTGTTCTCCTGACATCGTTTTCCACGATCTCATAATTTTTCATCGAGTAGCCGCCTGTAGGAACGTTTTCCCCTTAAAAATCAAAGACCGGCATAGGCCGGTCTTCGGATGGTGAACCAACAGGCTAGAACGAACCCACAGCCTCATCCACTGTACCATACATATCGATGAATTGTGTGATGCCGGCCACCTCGAGCATGTCGCGAATCTGTTGGGAAGCGCCTGCCAGCTTGAGATGTTTTCCCTTGTCCGTTGCGAGCATTTTATGGATAACCACCAGCGCGCGGATGCCGATGCTGGTCAACGAATCAGATTTGCTAAGGTCAATAACTAGATTGCGCATGCCGTTGTCGTAGGCCTCTTTTGCCGAGGCTTCCAGTTCCTTGTAATTTCCCAGATTGACGCGATCCTGTATTTGAAAGATCGTTATGGGGACATTGCCCTTTGCCTGCGATACTTCTACCAAAGCCATC
>DATHRQ010000249.1:0-2877 GCA_035465095.1 Anaerolineales bacterium
TGACCGCACAATTCTCAATGGATGTGTGAACTCCCTCCAGAATAATCAGATACCCTTGATAATCACCCGTTGTGGAATTTTCCAGATAGGTCGGGTTATTGGCGTTTAGGGTAAAGCCACCACCCTTCCTGATGTAAAGAGTAACGCCGTCCGGATTGTAGGCGTGATACTTGTTTTTAATGGACTCGGTAGATCCATTTAGAGAGACAAAGTCAACGGGACTCCAACTGAGGTCAAAGTTTTTTGTCGGGCCGCCGGGGTCGATACAATAAACACCGGACGCCATGAAAATATGTTGCTTATTGCCAACCAGAGTGGTTGGAGGAAAATCTTCATAATAGCCCGGATGAATCAGCCACTCACCTTTACCATCAATTGGATCGGTTCCAAGCAAGTCTGGCGCCTGTGGTGTAATACCACATTCAGCCGGTATATCCGGCCAAAAAACCTCATCCGGTACGACGACTGGAGTCTGACCTATGTTTTCCGGGACTGGATCACTACATCCATCCTGATCGATATTATCTACGCTGGAAGCGGAATTGACACCCGCGCCGCCGGATATATTGAGACCATCACAGTTCTGTATCACCATTCCACATACTTCATCCGAATTCATAAAAATTCCGCCGCCATTCAGATTGACGTCTCCACTGCCACTTATATCTACACTGCCGCCGCCGCTTCCTTCACCGCTGCTGCAATTCGGGTCCGGATCATAGGAAATGATCATCGCACCATTTGCAAGCGCACCCCCTTCATAAATAAATCCTACCGCCTCGACAATGTTTTGCGTTTTCTGTATGCCAATAACACGTGAGAAGGTTGTATCCTGCCAGGATGTAATGAACACCTGCACATAGTTATCCAAACCAGTATACGGACCGCTGATCGGGGGAGAATAAATCTCCACCGTATTGGTCACCAGATTCCCGTCATATCCGTTGCTGGTTGCCCGCGCATATCCCGCGGACAGCAATGCGGAACAGACATCGGAAGGCGTCCCGCTTGATGGCGGACATTCTGTTGGTGTGTTAGAATCGCCGTTGGTCAAGGCGTTAACTTTGGCCAATGCCGCCGCCATGGCGGCGGTATCCGCGGCGTTTTGGGCTTTGCGCTGGTCTGAGAATTTATTGCCGCCATCGATCACCAGGCCCACAAACCCAACCAACCCGATCGCTGCCAGCGCCAGGATGATCAAGGTTTGCCCGCGTTCATTAAAAATTTTATTTTTCATTGTTCGTACTCCTTCAGAAAATTTCTAATTTTCCAGATCAATAATGCCAAGAATCGATCGCGCAGAGGTGGCAGTAAGTGTTCGTGAACCGATGGGGATCAATTTCAGCATGGGCTGATAACTGACCTGAACCTTAACAACCACCCTCTCCACAATGCTCTTGTTATTCGTATCAAGGATATTCTTCATGGTCGTATCATTGCCGCCGGTTGCCGTGCAATTCCCCAGTGAAGTTGTTCCAGGTCCCTCATCATAGGAGATGGTGATGTTGGAAGGTTTTAAATTCGCCATATATCCAGATTTGATCGCCACGTTCTTAATTCCATCGCAATAAACATATTTCAGGTATGTGCCGCTTTGTTCGTATCCAACAACTGATGCATACCTTGAAGCATTACGGCTGGCACTGTTGACTGTGGAATAAATAAATGCCAGTCGCCCCACTTCCAAAATTCCGATCAATAAGGCAAGAAAGACGGGCAGAGCGATCGCGAATTCGACAATAGCCTGACCTTTTGTCTTAACTTTTTTTGATAATTTTTGATTAAACATAATTTCTAATCCTCTTTGGTTCTGTAACAAAAGACCGACCCAATTACGGGTCGGTTTCGCTATTGCTCACCAGAGACTACACCCCTAAGGGTTGTGCGACCAGATTTCGTCCCTGGGTCTTTGCATCCCAGAATTGCCTTACAAGTTTTCAAATAGACCAAATTAAACACCGCAATGGAGTCCAATTATGCTTGCAGGACGAAACTTTCTTGAATTAGTTACAGGCACAGATTGATCTCTTTGCCTGTGGGCCGCCCGTTTTCTCATCACGGATACGCGGTCACCACCCAACGGGTATCGGTATCGGCATCTGCCAGGACCAACAGCAAACAGGATGAATTCTCCGATACTTCCTGCATATCCTCCAGCGTCATCTGCGTGATCGAATAAACATTATATGACCATTCGTCACTGTTGCTCATTACGATCTCAAGCTGGTCATCCTGGGTCAGGGTTCGGATCACAGCTTCCAACTGCTGGCTGTACGGAAGGGCTATCCAGCGGCAGACTTCCGTGCCTTCGAGCCACTCCGGTCTGCGTGGATCCCATCTACCATCATCAAGCTGACCTCGGCTGAGGATAATGGACGGCAGCCCAGGGATATTTAGATTTACCGGGTAGGGCAGATTGGACACTACCGGCGTTGGAGTGGGAGGCAACGAGCGCTGATACAGGTCATAGAACAAGGCAGACGTAGCTATGATCGCGACAATACCGATAAACGCAATCCCAAAATAGATATAACGCCGATAAGGCCGCAGCGCATTTTCAAAGGCCTTTCGACGTTCCTCTGCCGGGTCTTCGGCCTTAACTTCGACCTCTACAAAGATTTCTTCCCCATCCTCCAGGGCAACTGCCCTAACATCGCTGAAGCTTTCTTCCTGATCTTCATCCTTGCTGCCCTGAAACGCCCGCTTCTTTAATTCCTTGACATCGACCTTCGCAACCTCGACAACAGGTTCCTCTTCTTCCGCCGCAACTTCAACATCATCAACGGCACTTTCGTCTGTCGAGTATTCTTCCTCTTCTGCCTCGAGAATCCCGATCAACTCGTCGATCGATTCGTCCGCTTCCTCTTCCTCAGTTTG
>DATHRQ010000250.1:0-5186 GCA_035465095.1 Anaerolineales bacterium
GGACATGTTCTGACGGCACCGGAATTATTCACAAAAGTATATAACAGGCCGGGGCAGGTTATCCTTCAGACCTGTATCGCAAGGGAAGGTAATCCATCCTGGGGACGTCTATTTGTCATTGCGAAGCCATACACGAGCGAAATGCCACATTAAATGGTTGAATTGACCTGATCCCTTATTTTTTCTCCGCACTTCATACACCTCTATCACCCTCTACCCGCATTACCCAAATTAGTACATCCAGCCACCTGTAATCAGCACGGAGATGTATGGCTTATTTTCGTTTGTTTATTCGACGGGTGGGGGATAAGGTTTCACCTGATAAAATTAAACAGTCTTTGTCACATGGTTATTACTCTTATCCATACGCCAAAGTTAAAGCATTTTGATGTGTTCATTTAAATGTCCTTCCTTAACTCATTAAGAAACTTTTACCGCTCCCTGCAGAAACGGCATCCCAGCATCCTGGTGCACGGCAACGACGCACGCCGCGAGATCGCGCTGACCTTTGACGACGGGCCGCACCCGCGCGACACGCCACAGGTGCTGGACAGGCTCGCGAAGCACAACGTCCCTGCGACTTTCTTCTTGATCGGGCAAAGTGTAGAGCGATATCCACATCTTGTAAAACAGATACACGATGCTGGGCATCAAATTGCGCTGCATTGTTATCGTCATATCCCCTTCCCCCTCGAAAACGCCTCAACCCTCAACGGAAGCCTGAATCGGTCGCGAAATGCCATTTCCAAAGCCTGCGGCATTTCTCATGAATCGATCCGCCACGTCCGCCCGCCATATGGATTCTTTACCGCGAGAATATTATCCCGGTTGAACGAGTCGGGTTATCGCCTGGTGTTGTGGGACAATATGCCCCTGCATTTCATCCAACCCATCCAACGGACAGTCGATCAGATTCTCACCCACACGCTGCCCGGCTCGGTCATTGTCCTGCATGACGGCAAGGGACACGGCAGGAAAGTCGCTGCAATCGTTGATACAATTATTCCCATGCTCAAAGCAAAAGGTTTTGCGTTTATGCGGATCGAAGATATGGAGAAAGATCGTTTCAATGAGTGAAAATTCGGTTGTCGGCGGCGAAAGGGCGGCTGGCAGCCTCATCTGGGAACGGGTCGAATAGATCACAAGGAAACTCTATGGAGCTTATCAGTATCAATATCGGAAAAGAACGGACACAACAACGCAGGGAGTACCTCGAAACTACGGGCATTTACAAGATGCCCAAAAACGGGCCTGTCGAGATCCAATCGCTGGGCATTGAGGGGGATGCAATCTGTGACAAGAAACATCACGGCGGTGTTGACCAGGCTGTCTACGTCTATGGCGGGGCTGATTACAACTGGTGGTCACAGGAACTCGGAAGAAATCTCGCGCCAGGCACCTTTGGCGACAACCTGACTGTCAGCGGGTTGGAAAGCGCACAGTTCAATGTGGGAGATTGCCTGCATATCGGCAAAGTAATGCTGCAGATTACTGCGCCACGCATCCCGTGCGGGACGTTTGCCGCGCGTATGAAAGACTCGCAGTGGGTGAAGAAATTCCGCGCCGCAGAACGCCCGGGTTTGTATTGTCGTGTCATCAAGGAAGGTATCGTCAAAGCGGGCGATGCGGTCTCCATTGAAAAATATACCGGTCAGACGATCTCCATATTGCAAATGTATCGTGACCATTATGCTAAGGAGTTGAGTGAGGATACAATCCGCCGTCACCTGAATGCGCCGATCGATATTCGTACTCGAAAAGATATGGAAGAAGAACTACAAAAAATTTCATAGGACAAGGAGTTTACATGTCTGGAACTACGATCTTGGGATTGGTTTTTGGGTCTGTTGGCTTTGTGTTGGGAGCACTCGCCCTATTCTTTTTGATACGAACACGCGCATTTATCGGCAGATCGCGCGAGATAAAAGCGACCGTAACACAAATGGTTTTCTCGTCTGACACTGACGGCGGGGGCGGGTACTCTCCCATATTTCGATTCAGAACTCTTGAAGGGCAGGAGATTGAAGCCCGTGAACAGCTTCGAACCAATCCTCCGCAATTTAAGGTGGGGCAAACAATCGAAGTGCTGTACGATGCGGATAATCCGCAAAAGGCACGCATCAAAAAATGGTTCAATCTGTACTTTTTACCTGCACTGCTCGGGTTTCTCGGTGTGCTCTTTGGAGGCATTGGTATTGCCGCAATGATCGCCTCCGCACTTGGGCTTTTCGATTAATTTGTCATTTCACTGCCCCAATTGATATGCGGATGTGCAAAGCCCTGGAGCAGGAACTCCAGGGCCGATAAACGTAATATTAAAGACCTACAAGCACTCTCAGGCAGAATTTCAGCTTCTCGTGAAGCACACGCATATCAGGCGGCGTGGACCATCGGGGATTCGCAAGGCTGTCACCCACCACAAATACTGATGACACCTGTACTCCGCGTATCTGTCCCACAGCGAAAAGTCCCGCACTTTCCATATCCACAGTAAGGATTCCCTCGCTTTGAAAGCTTTCAGCTTCCTCACGCGATTCACGGTAGGGCGCATCTGTACTCCACGTTCCGCCAATGGAATATTGAAGTCCGTTGCTGTCAAAAACCGTGGAAATATGTGCAACAAGTTCCGAGGAAGCGTTCACATATTTATCTGGAGGCAGATAATGATAGGATGTCCCTTCGTCACGGATCGCCCGATCGCAGACCACAATGCTGCCGGGAGAAAGATCGGTTTGCAAACCACCTGACAGGGATAAAAGAACCAAACGCCCTGCGCCCCATGCCGCCATCTCCTCAGCCAGATTTGCGACTACGGGAGAACCTATTCCGAAATTTCCCATGACCGCCACCCTGCCTCCTGTTTTCTTAATTAGATATAGATCGCCCAAAAACCCTTTGACGCGCTTCGACGGATACTTCAACGGAAAATATTTCATTACGCCTTTATAGAGACAGAGAATAACCGTTTCAGGCGCTTTAGTCTCTCCCAAACCACCCTGCTTGCGCCTAAAGTCCATCATCTGCTCGGCTGTCACCATGGCAATGAGTTTGTGTTTATCGGGGTAGATCGGAAATTTCATATAAAACTCCCTTGGAGGATACTCTGTTTATTTGGCGGAAGGTCTTGCTCAGCCACGCCCACAAAAATAATATTGCCTGTATGCTCTCCGCAATAAGAGCTGCCCAGGCTGCTCCAATATATCCGGCAATCGGGATGAGCCAAACATTCAAGATCAAGAGCAAAAATGCCGCGATCCCCAAGATACACAGTACGGTTTTTTCCCGTTTGTTCGCCAGAAACATAAGCGACAGGAAGGAATTTATTGTATAAGGAATCAATGTAAAAGATAATATTTTCAAAACAGGGATGGACAATTGATACTTCGATCCGTAGAAAACATCCACAATAAAACCCGCAAGCAGGAAAAGAAGAAGGGAACCTGCGATTGAGATTATCAACAGAAAGAACCATAAAAACCTGATTGTTCCCTGACTTTCCCGGTCTGTGTTGGCCAACATTGGATACAAGGCCGTGAACAACGCGAAATGACCGATCCGCGTCACCTCCATAACCCTGGCAGCAGCAGAAAATAACCCCACCAGCGAGGCGGAACCTAAAAAGAGGAGCAGGGCAAGACTCATTTTTTGATAAATAATTACCAGAATGGCAATGAATGCAACAGGCTGGCAAATCACAAATACGGATATCAATTTATTCAATGGAAAAGTCCAGGACTCAACAATGGAGATGAACGGCAGGCACAATACTCCCGCAATCACTGTTCCGATTATTTGAACTCCGAGCAGCAAATAGGCAAGCTCTACAATATGCACCCCGCGTTGCACAAAAACAACAACGGCAAATACCTGCATCACAGCTATCCCAAGAAACAGCCAGGCATACGTGGTCATTTTTTGCAAACCGCGCAAGAGAGAGGTAAATACAGTATAGAACGCCATCGGAATCAAGGCAAAACTGTACACTCGTACAGCCAAAAAGCCATCGGATGTTCGATCAGGCAGGAGCCCGGCAAACAAGAAGATGGCCACTATGAACAGGCAGGTCAGACCCAACTGCAGGGCCAGCATCGAGGGCATGTCAGAGAGATCGCCGTTTGCCGCAATTTGGCGGATGAGGACCATGTCTGAGCCGAAGGTTGTCAGCACGTTGCCAAAAACGATCATGGCAGCCATAAAGGAATATTCTCCAAAGCCAATCGCACCCAGGTGTCTTGCCAGCAGGTAGGTAACAATCACCATCGAGCCCTGCGCGACAATGCGTGCGATCAACAGCCACAGGCTATCCTGGGCAAGTTTTTTCAAGAGATTCATTGTGGCCGATAACGCATGGTAATGATAAAGAAATCCCCCCAGCCGCGCCAGGGCCAGCGTGGGGCCAATCGGTCATCGAGCCAGCTCAAAGTCCGATACAGACCCGTGTAGCGTTTGGCAAAATTTTTCGATTCGGCGGTCGGTGTGATGACGGAGAGTCCCTCGATCGCCAGACAGTCATATTGATTCCCAAACCATCGTACCACCTTTTGCGGCGAGAAATAATAAACCTGGAAATGCAACCCTTCGAGGTGAGCGCGGGTTCCATTGCGCGCAAATCGTCGAAATGCCAACCGCGGATGTCCGCGAATGATCTCCGCCATTTCCCATAAACAGACAGGCGGCATGATCACCCAGGTGACAAGTCCATTCGGTCGCAGGACATCCGGGAGCTGCGCGATGACCGGGGAAAGAGTCGGGAGACAGTTCAAACCGCCAAGGTTCGAAAAGACAGCATTGTACGGCCCGCCCCGTATTTGATTAAGCTCGGTGAACGAACACTGCTGGAAAGTGATTCGATCTTCAAAGTCGAAGCGTTCGATTTTATGCTGCAAACGTTTCAACATGCCCGCAGCAATATCTGTGGCGTGGACGCGATATCCCCGCTGCGCCAACTTGACTGCATCGGTGCCGGTGCCGCAGTTCAATTCCAGAATGTGAGAACCGTGCGGAATAAATTTCTGAATGTGAGCATACACCCTGTTCCGCATGCGGGTCTGGTTGGGGTGATCGTCCGCAAAGGCATCGTATTTTTCTGCTGTGCGCGAAAAGGCTTCGGCAATGGTGTCAAATTCCGTTTCAGTCATATGTATTTTCTCATTCGGATCTCGCTCTTGAGAACGCCGAAAATGTTT
>DATHRQ010000251.1:0-5239 GCA_035465095.1 Anaerolineales bacterium
TGCTGGCAGTTGGTAAAGGCGTTGATTTCTTAAAAGACTTCGGAAGTCTTCGAGACTTCCGAAGTCTAAAGAAGAGGAGTGACATTCTTCCACAAAGTTGGGGTAATTTGTTGTATTCATCGATAATCACTGCATGGTAAGATAAAAATGAATGAATATTCCTTGTTTTTGCAGGTTCGGAGGCCCTTCATGCGCAAGTTCGTGATACTTTTGGTTCTGTTGGTAATGCTGATGCCGCTCCCTGCACAGGCGCAGAACATATTGGCGTTGAAGACCTTCAACGTGCAGTTGTGGGCCGAGCACGATCAACCCAGCATGTTGGTAATCTACACCTTTGAAGTTGCAGATGAGGTATCGCTTCCGGCCAGCATCGACCTGCGCCTGCCCAGCGACGGGAACATCACGGCTGTGGCCTACGAGAGCGGCGGCAGCCTGCTCCTTGCAGATTACGCAAACAACCCTGTCGAAAACCCTGATTGGCAATCCATCACCATCTTCCTGACCGAACGCACAAGCTATCGTGTGGAATATTATCAGCCCCTCGAACGCGATGGCGACAAGCGCTCCTTCACCTTCCAATGGCCGGGCGACCATCCGGTGGGCAACTTCGACATTGAAATTCAGGTGCCTCAAGACAGCACGAACGTTAAAACCACGCCCGCGATCCCGTTCGTTCAGGATCAGATCTTCCTGAGCGGCGGCGCCATGTTAAGTTCGATGGATGAAGGGGAGAACTATCAATTAACGTTGGAATATGCCCGCACGAGCGATGCACCGTCCGTATTGCCCCCATCAGGTCAGCAGGTGGAACCGCTCGTGCCAATCGATGCGGACACCGACGGCCGTGTGACCCTCGATAACCTGCCTTACGTCCTTGGCGGCTTTGGCGCTGTCCTGATCGTGGCGGCTTTGTTCTACTTCCTGCGAAGCGGCTCGCCGCGCACACAACGAAAATCGCGCAAAAGAAATACCAGATCACAAAGCACGGCTTCGCAGACCTATTGTCATGAGTGCGGCACGCGCGCACATGAAGGAGATCGTTTCTGCCGCATCTGTGGGAGCAAGTTGAGAGGCTAGTTGTAACAGGATCAGCTTGAAGGGCGGGAGAAGCGAAACGTCAAATGAATATACCGTTGATTGTCCCGGTCTATTTCCTATACGGCCTTGCGTTCTTTAGTATGGGATTGCTGGTCGCGCTCGAGGGAGGGCGCTCGTCCGACATCCGCCTGCGCAAGGCACTGCGTCCATTGGCGGGGTTCGGCATTTTGCACGCCTTCCACGAGTGGATCGAAATGTTCGCATTGATGGGGCATATTGAGAACAACTCGATCCTATGGGCGGTCAAACTTTCCATCCTTGCCTTCTCGTTCATCTCGCTGGCCGCCTTCGGAAGTTTTCTGCTGGCCTACACAGAGATCACGCGCCGCATCATCCTGCTCATCCCGATCGGGCTTGAAGCCATCTGGGTCTTCGGCTTATATAAATTCCTCGGGCAATACACAGACCTCGTCCTTTGGGAGGTCGTGGATGTGTGGACGCGTTACACGCTCGCCGTCCCCTCCGCGCTTCTGACGTCCATTGGGCTGGTTGCCCAACAGAGGGCTTTTCGCCGCTCAGGCCTGATCCGCTTTGGACGCGACGCGTTATGGGCCGCGGTAGCGTTCGGTTGGTATGGGCTGTTCGGACAGTTATTCACGCACGCCACACCGCTCTTCCCGTCAACTTTCCTAAACCAAGAATTGTTCGCAGACCTGTTCGGTTTCCCAATCCAGTTCTTCCGCGCCCTGATGGCGGCAGCGGCTTCTGTGTTCGTCATCCGTTTCCTGCGCGCCTTCCAGGCCGAAACAGACGCAAAGATCGTCCAATTACAGCAGGAGCGATTGGAAGAATCGCAAAAACGCGAGAATCAGCGCGGCGAGTTGTTCCGCCGCATCGTCGCCGCCCAGGAATCGGAACGGCAGCGCATCGCACGCGATCTGCACGACGAGACCGGTCAATCCCTGACGGCCATCGGCATGGGATTGCGCGGCTTATCCAGCAAGTTGAAGACAAAAAATAACGACTCACTCGGCACTTTGCAAAAACTCGAATCGCTGACCGCCAATTCCCTCAGGGAACTGCAACGCATCATTTCAGACCTGCGTCCCTCCCACCTGGATGATCTCGGCCTTTCTGCCGCCCTGCGCTGGTATACGAACCGCCTCCAGGAGGATACCTCCATCAGGATCAGGATGGACATCCTCGGCGACGAACAGTCCATGGACGATGCCGCCAAGATCACGATCTTCCGTATTATTCAGGAATCTCTGAACAACATTATCAAGCACGCGCAGGCCGACCATGTCAACATCCATTTGGGATACGAACCAACCAAGGTGCGCATCACCGTACGGGATAATGGGGTCGGTTTCGATCTGCAACAAGTGCAAATGAAACGCTCACAGCGCCCGTCGCTCGGGTTGGCGGGCATGGAGGAACGGGCCGCCTTGTTGGGAGGCAGTGTGTCCGTCCAGGCGTCGCCTGGCCACGGGACGGAGGTTGAAGCGGTGATTCCGTATCACAAGGATGAGGTGAAAGATGACCACACGTCTATTATTGGTGGATGACCACGCGGTTGTCCGTTCGGGGTTGAAAATGCTTTTTGAAAACGAGCAGGATATGGAGATCGTCGGCGAAGCAGATACCGCTTCCGACGCGCTGCAGAAAGCCATGCAGGTCAAACCGAACGTCATTCTGATGGATATCGGCCTGCCGGATATGTCCGGCATAGACGCCACACGCGAGATCAAAAAGCACCTGCCAGACGTGGCGATCGTGGCGTTGACCATCCACGAGGACGAGGAATATTTCTTCAAAATGCTGGAGGTGGGCGCTTCAGGTTATGTGCCAAAACGAGCCGCGCCTGAGGAACTGCTGACCGCCATCCGCGCCGCGGCGAACGGACAGGTATATCTATACCCTTCGCTGGCGAAACTGCTCGTCCGCGATTACATCGGCGGCGGCAGACCCGAACAGGAAAAGGCTTCACCTGAACTAACCGACCGCGAAAATGAAGTGCTGACCCACCTTGCTGAGGGGGAAAACAACGAGGCGATCGCACTGGCATTGGTCATCAGCCCCAAGACCGTAGCGCGCCACCGCGAGAACATCATGCGCAAATTGAACCTGCATTCGAGGGCAGAACTGGTGAGATATGCGATCCGCAAGGGAATCATTAAAGCATAATGTCATTGCGAGGGCGATGCTTGAGTAATGGCGCATTAAGCGCCGCGTACCGAAACCCAGCCCGAAGCAATCTCCAACTCGATTGGGAAATATCTTCGTTCTAGGGGATTGCTTCGTGGCACTCCTTCGTCTACGTTTCACTCCGCTCAGGATGCTGCGCCACTCGCAATGACATAACAATTAACAGAAAACGGGCGCTTGTGCGCCCGTTTTCATTATTTCTACCCCCGTTGCCTCAATGTTAATCCTTGCGGATGATATTGGTTATTCGCCAGCCAATGCGTCCAGACCAGCCTGGAGCAAAGCCTTGGTGAATGCTGGGTTGTGAACACCCAGGCTTTTATCTTCGTGGGCAACGTAGATCCAGTTCCAAAGAGCTGTAGCTACATTCTCAGGGGCTCCATTTTCCTGAACTTCATCAGACGGATGGCCATCAGGGCTGTTCTCAGTCAAAGCACCAAGAGCGACCAACTGATCACCAAGCTCATCAAGCATCGCCTGCACTTCGGTCTGTACACCGTTGATGTCGAAGTTTTCAGCATCTGAATGGCATCCCTGGCAGGTTGCGACATCGGGTTCATAAGTGTGGCTGGCGCCTTCGCCCATATGGCAGGCTACACAAGTATTTTCGACCATGGTGTAGTGGGCAGAGGGGCTGCCTTCAGCGCCTGCGCCGCCAACTCCCATCAACATCGAGCTCTGTGGGCCATGATGTGGACCCCAGTGGGCGGAAATACCCGTAATAACGCCATCTTCTGCAGCGGGGAAGCCACGACGCGGCTGGTGGCATTGGACGCACAGGTTGCCACTGCCGCCATCAAAGGTTACACCTTCCAACGCATACATTTCTACCGGGTCAGTTACCTCAAGCGCCCAGTCTTCACCTGTATAGGTGGTATGGATCTGATGGCAGGTGCGGCAATCCTGGCGGGTCGGGTTCGGGTCTCCTGCTTCGACCTCGCTGGGATTCAACCCAGCGGCAACGCGTTCACTGAATGCGCCGCCGGAGTGACAACCGGCACAGGATGCACTGGTACCGCGTACAAAGGCTTCACCAGAGCCATGCAAAGATTCCTCCCATGCGGCATGTTTGCCGGTGATCAGGGAAGTATCATTGTGGCATTCAGTACAGGTCAGATCAGAAGCCATAGCCGATTCACCAGCGGGTCCTGGAGGCCCGGCGGGGCCTTCGGGCCCCGCCGGGCCAGCGGGGCCTGGCTCACCGGCTGAGCCAGCGCATGCAGAAATGAGCGCTGCGGCTACGACCAATGTGCCAAGTAAAACGAGCAATTTCTTTCTATTCATCTTTAATGTTTCTCCTTTCAATATGTTTCGTACAAACTATTTCGGCTATCTCTTCGAATAGATTTCACCTCCTTAAAAAAATTAATGCTAAGTGAGGTTTTAATCTCCCATTCATTTTAATATGAAGTTTCCTACACTATAAGAAACGTATGTCATTGGCTAATTCGATAAATGTAATATTTTTCACAAATGACACATTTTAGGTAATAATTGTAAAGCTTGATTTTTATAGATTCTTACCTCCGAATTTCATTTTATCCATGAAAAAGTGCTTTTGTTGCTATTTAAACAAAAATGGCGGGTACCGTAAAGCACCCGCCATCATGTTCCCCTATTTGTATATATGACTAACCCTTACGGAGTGTAGGCTTGCATAACCTCAAGAGCCGCCTCGAGCATGGCCTTCGTATAAGCAGAGTTGTGAACACCATTGCTCTTGTCATAGACAACGAACTTATAGTTCCACATCGCCTGTGCGACCGCTTCGGGGACCGTCAGTGGAGCATCCGAGGATGGGTTAGAAAATTTTGACCCGTCCCAAACGCCCCAGAGATCAGTTTCCGGATTCAACATTTTCTTGTCGACGAAGATGGTGTGAAGTTCTTCAAGCATCGCCGCAACCTCAGTCTGTACGCCGTTCATATCGAAGTCGCTAGCATCCGAATGGCAGGCCTGACAGCGCTCCACTTTGGGTACATAGGTGTGGTTG
>DATHRQ010000252.1:0-8337 GCA_035465095.1 Anaerolineales bacterium
TGAAGAAATTGGGCTTGTTACTGTTTATGGGAGAAAGTTTCACGGGACATGATACAGTTCTTTCAACACAGCAACAATCTCCTGAGCAAGATAATCTGCAAGGAACTGGTGATACCCTGGGCGAGAGATCAGTCCCCAGGACCGATCATTGAACTCGTATTCAGCGTACATGTTGGAGACATCCTTTTTGGCAATGGAGGTATGAGTCTTCTCTACGCCCTCCATGAAAGTAGAATCACCGTCAGAGCCATACGCGGCATGAATGGAAAACTGGCTCATCGCGAAGAAAGGCGTCCAGATTGGGTCTGGCTCACTCACTTTGACGACCAGGACCGGATGTTGATACACGGATTCGAGTTCCTGCACCACATCGCTCTCCCCTATCCCGGCTTTGCCAATTTGCTCCGGCAGCGCTTTTTGCAGCGCGCGAACCAGCGGACCTTCTCCGACCAAGACAATACTGATTTTATCCCTGCGTTGCATATGAACTGGCATATTTTCCCCCATGTCCGTGGTGAAGATTAACTTTCCGGTCTGGGTGTTGCTCGCTGCGACACGAAAATCGAGGAGCAGAAACACTGCTCCAATCAGGAGGATCCCTCCAAGCAAAATCCATGAGCGCGTGTTTTTCATGTCTTTTCTTCCTTTACTGTTTGATCTCAACTTGAAACTCCCACGGACCTTCATATTGATCGGCAAGCGCTTCCATATCAAAGGGTAGATCTCCAAATCCTGCATACCCTCTGGGCGTTTGAGGATTTCGATATTCGCACCATGCTCTATGGAGACGTAATCGAATTCAATACCTCTATCTGCCAGCCTTTGATTGGGAGTAAATAAACCTTTCAGATGACGTCTACTCCCTCACTGAACAGGGGGACCATGCCCATGAACTTGTTACTGCCGCGTACAGAGCCTCCATCTGGTCACTTGCATCCTTATTCTCCGAGCGAGTTGGCATGAACGCGAGGATGTAGAGAGTCTGCTGATGCACGACATACACCCTGCGCTGAAAATCCTGACCCGGCATACCATCAAGCACCACTGCTTGTTCGCCATCGAGCGTCACTGTCCAACGATCAACGTTCAAGCCAGCCGCGTATGTCATTTCTTGATCAGCAATCTTCTCAGCGGTGCGATTATAGGAATCGCTTTTCTCAAGCCAGAAGAGCCCTCTCAGGTCAGAGGGTGGAAGTTCGGGACCGATGATTTGCACCGTGTCTTCGTAAGGAAGTTGTGTGTATCCCTCAGGATAGGAGAAGCAGAGACCCAGCCGATCGCTTGAGAACAATTCCGCCGGGAAGCTGAGAGTCGAGATCACTTGAAGAACGACTTCCCTACTCTTGGCGGTAGTATCGTTGGTATATACCAACCCACTAAAGCCCACCCCGCCCACGGGTTGGACAGCCAAACTCCACAACTCTGTACCGTCTTCCTTTTGAGTGTGACATGCAGGCCAATTCCCTTTTTCTACAGCCATCGGCTGATAGCCGTCTGGACAGGCTCCGCCTAATCCAGTTCCCCATGTCAACTCCACCCCGCCTTCCGGGCCTTTCAAGGCTATGTGGTGCATTTGACCCTGATTTTCATCTGGCAGGTCCTCTTCTTGCCAATCGGAGGGGTACTGGATACTAAAACCCACCTGTTCATTGGTGTAATTCTTCCAAGCTGGCTCAGTACTTGATGAAGAGGTTTGATATGAATATTCTGTTACACCAGGGGTTGTAACTGATGGGGACGTGACCTGCGTATTCCCTGCAAGCGAACTGCAAGACGCTAATGCGATTGCAAAGAAGAGAAATAGAAATTGTTTTTTCATAATATTACTCCATGAAGGGTTTGGGTAAACTTCATCCAATACTCTTTTCTAAACAGGACGATAGTAATAATGTTAATGTTCCCGTTTTGTGGCACATTGCCGAGTGCAATGTGTCATGCCATCTTGTTTTGAGCAATAGATAAAGATGGATTCGTTGTTTTATGTTCCATTTCTTACATGCTCAAAGATTTGCTTTTTGTACAGATCCAAGCGTGTTGACCCCGATAATCATTACAGTCTTCATTTCGCACCCCATACTGATTGGACGGGCAACGGAGAACAACCTAATCAGTCTATGCATCTGCTCCGAACAGGCAGTAGCGGATTGTGCTCATTAATATCTGCAGGAGTGCGGCTTGGGCACAATATAGATCCCGTGATAAAAAGCGGTTCTCTATCCTGTTTCTGCATTTTGAAACTTACACAAAAACATGCAGGGTCTTATTTCGAAAGCCCCCAATTCTCCACTTATTGTGGGGTAAGTCCATTTATTGCCTGCTCTATTGACATGGCTTCCCCCTCTGCCCAGGCATTTACAAAATCTATCTCACCCAATTGGGTGCGGAGTGTTTTGATATTATGTTTATATGCAGGGCGATCAATTGATGGAAGTGGTGCACCAAGAGCGGCACGGATTGCTTGAGCGGCCCCGAACAAACGCACGGCGCGGGTTGCGTTTTCTGATACAGCCAACTCTGCGAACACCTCAAGGGCTGTTGTGATTCCAAGTTTGGAGTTCATCTCACGAAATAATCCCAATCCTTCACCGCAGAGGTTTGCTGCCCGTGCGTTCCTGCCCAGTGCATGCATGACGCGTCCCAGCGTCACGAGAGCCCGCGCGAGATCGGGCTTATATTGGCTTTCTCGGGCACGTGCGATGGTTGTTTCCAGCAGCGTGACAGCACCATCCATATCACCCTCATAAAAGGCCAATAACCCTTGGAAGTATCCAACGAGAGTCTGCAGCCATCTGTTGTCCGATATCTCTGCGCTAGCAGACGCGTCTCGCAGACGCAAGCGAGCGGTCGACAAGTTGCCCTGCGCAATATCATTTTCCGCCAGGGCGCAAAGTGGGTCTGCACACCATAATCCACTTCCTACTTGTTGGTATATCCTCAGCGCCTCCTTGAAGCAAGAACTGGCACCTGTATAGTCTCCTTGAATCCGTAAGACGCAGCCAATATTGGTGAGTGCGTCTGCCATATGATACGGATCCCCAATGGCCCGGGCAATGGCCAGGCCGCGGTTAAGCTGAGTTAGTGCATGAGTGTAGTCACCTGAACTAAGTGCGATAATCCCAAGTGAAACAAGTACGTTGCCAAGGAGAAATTTGTCACCTAATTTCTCCAAAATGGCTGAACCTTCCTCAAGTAGAGCATGTCCTGCGATGTCACCTCCAAAATCCATCAAATACTTTCCAAGGCGAAAGAGGCATCGGGCAATACCCCACTGATCCCCCACCTCACGATATAGTGCTAATGCCTCCTCTAGCCGTGAATGGCTTTGGTTAACTTCCCCCTGCCAGCGGAGTGTATGGCCTATGACTAAAAGGGCATCGGCCAGACCTTGCTTGTCGCCTAGATTCCGACAGATTTCTGCGCTTTGCTCGGCAAAAGTATACGCAGCGCTATGATTCCCCAGCAAATTGTTCATCGAAGCCAAACCTTCGAGGGCACGCGCGCGCGTCTCCAGATTCACTTGATGGCCGATATCCTCGGTTAATGCTGGAGAAAGAGAAACTCGATCTATTTTTGGTTGAAGTGGTTTTAGGTCAAGGGCTTTACTCAGATAATCACACCCTTCATGAAAGTAGCCGCGCATATACCAGAACCAACGCAACTCAGTAACGAGTTCCAATGCCCAATCCCGTTGCTCACCAGTTCCCTTCTCACTTCCCATCAGTGACCATTCTACTGCCGCGCGCAAGTTGTCGTGCTCCTGTTCCAATCGATCGAACCACTTCAACTGGCCTGATCCTTTAAGTTGAGAGTTAGCAGACTGGGCTAGGGTCAGATAGAATTGGTAGTGTTGCTGTTGAGTTGCCACACTTAATGCGGAATCGGATTGCAAATGCAATGCACTATATTGACGCAGCAGTTCGTGCAAAGAATAGCGCCCGACCTTGGTTCGCTGGACAAGCGACTTTGAAACAAGGGACGATAAAATGTTCAGCGATGCTCCCGCGATCTGTTTGGCCGCTTCGAGTGTAAAACTGCCACGAAAAACCGAAAGACAGGAAATTGCCTGCTGTTCTTCTTTCGTAAGCAAATTCCATGAATGGTCAAACACGGCTCGCATAGAACGATGTCCTTCAGGAAGATCGCGCCTATCTGTTGAAAGAATATCCAGATTACGCTGAATTTCCTGGTCGATTTCTGAAAGAGATAATATGCGGATCCACGTTGCCGCCAATTCAATCGCCAGTGGTATGCCATCGACGAGACGGCAAATGTGCGCAATCGATAACCGATGGTCATCCTTCAAGACAAAATCATTTTGAACCCGGCGGACACAATCAGCAAACAAGATCTCTGCTTCAGGGAGACTAAGCCCCCTGACATTAAAGACCCACTCGGCCTGCACATTCAATTGTTCACGGGAGGTGCAAAGAATTTTCACCTTAGGCGCAAACTGGATTATCTCCACCAACAAATTTACCCCATCCAATAGATGCTCAAAATTATCCAGTATCAGGAGAAGATTATTCTCTCGCAGATGATTAATCAATTGTCTTTTTGGGTCAACCGAACCCTGAAAAGTAAATTCCAATGCATCCGCAATTGCCTGAACAATGAGGGACGTCGAACTGATAGAAGCAAAGGAAATAAAAACTGCATGATGTTTATGTTCCTTATTGTGATGAATGGCAAATTCAATCACCAGACGAGTCTTACCGATCCCCCCCGGGCCAGTAAGGGTGATGAGGCGGCACTGGGAATCGTTTACCAACTGATGCAACGAGGCAAGCTCGGCCTCACGCCCGACGAGGGGAGTAAGTGGAATCGGAATCGGTTTGGAAAATGTTTGTGGAGGTTGAAGCAGATTAAGGGTCGGTAGAGGAGGGAAGGATTTCAATCGCTCAATGGAAAATTCACCGCGTGCAACCCTGATAAATTTCGGATGTTCATCTGCCGGAATATCCAATGCGTTTGCCAGCAGTTTGGCAAGTTGTTTGGATGGACGACGTTCGTCGGCTTCGATTTTGCGCAGGGCGGATGTGGAGCAACTGATCTTATTAGCAAGTTCCTCACGCGTCAGATCAAGCGCTTTGCGGCGCTTTTCAAGCCAGCGACCAAAGGAAATCTCGGCATGCATTGGGACAGTTTTTGGGGCAGAAAGTGACCCCAACCAAATTCATTACAACATAAACTGTACCATGGAAGTCGTTTTACATAAAGAGTTTTTAACCAGTTTGTCCAACCCATTCCAACAAATAGGATGTTTTTTCTCTGAATACTTTGATTAGGTTTTGACTTGTTGGCTAGGTAAGTATGAATGAGACTACGATAATCGACGCTGCTCGCAGCGGGAACGTGGATGCCTTCAATGAGCTGATCCATTTGCATCAGGATTTTCTTTTCAGAGTGGCATTACGCATACACGGCGACGAGGATTCTGCTGCCGATGCGTTGCAGGAAACGATGATTTCCGCTTTTCGGAAGCTAAACACATTTCGCGGCGGGTCATTGAAGCACTGGCTCGCACGGATTATAGTCAATGTTTGCTATGATGAATTGCGTCACGAACGTCGCCAGCGTGTAATACCTTTGGCAAAGATGAGTGCAAATGATGAAGAAATGGAACCCGGATTTTGGATGGCAGATCCAAAAGCAGGTCCTGAAGAAATTTGTGAATCTCATGAACTAGAGCATGCCATATCGATTTGTCTTCAGTCGCTCACACTTGTTTATCGCACTGCCCTCGTTCTGGTGGATATTGAGGATTACTCCTATGAAGAGGCGGCAGAAATTATGGGAATCCCGGTCAACACGGTAAAGAGTCGTCTCGCCCGCGCTCGGATGAAAATGCGCGAGGCATTGAAGGGATTTGAGGATCAATTACCTGGCCGTTACAGAGATGAATTATTCCAAAAGGCACAGGCAGATGTTGCTTATTCTGCCTGAAGGATGGATCCGAGGAACACTGATGATCGCAAGAATCTGGCAAAGCATCGCATTGACTTCAAAGGCTGTCCAATATCTGGAGTATTTGAATCGTGATATTGTTCCTGATTATCAAAAAGCGATCGGAAATGCAGGAGTGTTCATTATGAAGAATCCATGCGGCGAACTGGTGCACTTTTTATTGCTATCATTTTGGGCTTCCGAAGATTCGCTGGCACTCTTTGTGGGTCCAGATTTGGAAACGGTAAGTCCCACCGCTGAAGAAAAAAGGCTTTTGCTTGCCTTCGAATCGAGGGCAAGCAATTATGAGATCCTTCAAATACCCGAACCCGAGAATTGAGAAAAAGATGGACATCAGATTCCTTGTCGCCCTACTACCTGCCGTTTTCATATTTCATGATTTTGAAGAAATCATCATGTTCAAGCCCTGGCTTGAGAAAAATCGAGCCGAGATAAAACAAAGGTTTCCTCGAATCGACACACTTTTCAAGAACCACGTTGATGGTCTTTCCACATCTGCCTTTGTAATTGCGGTTTTACACGAGTTCTTCATACTCGCTCTGGTTACTTATCTTTCCCTTTACTTTAATTCATATCGTTGGTGGTATGCCACCTTTATTGCCTTCTCCATCCACCTGCTTGTTCATATTGCACAATGGCTCATCTTCGGCAAATATGTACCTTTTATTCTGACTTCAATCCTTGCCTTGCCCTATTGTGTCTATGTTTTGATTCAGTTCCTGAAAATAACTGATATGACATTAGGCCAATTGTTGTTTTGGGCAGGGTTGGGAATTATTTTGACAATTGTAAGTTTGGTTCCTGCGTTTTTCCTCGCATTTCGATTCGAACACTGGAAAAATCGGATCTTCCTACAACGGGTGGGCTGATACGGATGCGGCTGGTCGGACAACCTGACGATGGACTTGGCGATCCTATCCTCCGGCACCCGGGGGAACTGGTTGTGGGCTGCCAAACTGACGGATGTCATAGCCATTGGCATCCGTGTGAAATTCATACAACATATTTTGCGCATTCAGCAGGATACGGTAACCCGAAACAGCTACCGGCTCACAGGGACTTTCACCCGTGCCCAAACATGCATCTGGATAGTTAACCGGTTCAATATTGCTCACTTGTATTTGACCAGGGAGAATCCCAAGCTGGTTGGCAAGTGCAACTTCCGATAGAAGTACTGGTACAGGTACGCCACCACCCGAATTGGGAGGCTCACCAGCTGCTTTCCGCTCGATGTTGTTCACTAACGCTTCCATGGACAATGTTTCTGCAAAGGTTGCCGGTCGCTCTCCATTCCATGCAAAAGAGATGGTGCGATATGGGGAGGCATCCTGGTAGGGTTGTAAAGAATCCATCCAGCGGTAGAAATAGAGCAGCTCATTTGCGTCAAGGTAACCCTTGGGATTAGGATAGATATAAGTGGACAGGCACGACACAACAACGGATTGCCCATCGCGATAAACAGAAATATCGTAGCACATATTATCGCCACTGAAGTGACCTGACACCACAGGCGTGCTCGAAGGAGACGGGTTTCCGCCCGACGCATCATTGAACATTCGCATTGCCCATTCAGCGATCATCCGCTGCTCCGCTGGAGTAGCGACTACATATCCACCTCCGTTGAATGAAACGAGCCCGGCCAGAGTTTGGACAGTAAAAGGTGCATAAGCAGTCATCCATATGGGAAGACGGGAAGTGTAGGCTGGCATCTGGGTGTACGGAACGATGGTGACAGGTGAAAGGGATGGCGGGCAGTAATTGTAGGTCATATGGTCAGCCCAGAAGGATGCTGTCTTGCAAGGTAAATCTGCGCTTTGCCAGATAAGCATAGCATTGGTCGGCGGCACTGGAGTGGGAGTTGGCGTAAAAGTAGGTGTGGCCTCCGGTGTGCAGAGCACAGGCGGGGTAGGAGTGACGGCAGGATAGGAGAAAGAATTATTAGTCTCATCAAGCTCCGGAATCTTATTCTGTGGATCAACCACCAGATTGTATGTTGCAGAGTGCGAGATTGCAGGGAAATACAACTCTGTGCTCTGACCAGCCCTCAGAAGCCCTATCATGGATTGAGCACCCGTGGAGGTTTCTACAACAGGAATGTTGACCGCCTGGGTCTGTCCGCGGTTTTGGATTGTAGCTCGTATTTCATAGGATCCATAATTGGGGACACAATTGGGTGAACTGTCGGGTATGCCCTGCATGCCAAGGTAAACATTGGAAATTGTCAGGTCAGGTAAGGATGAAGGTGTTATTGTAGGATTAGAAACCACGCCGACTCTGGAAATGATCGGGTTGACCCACAAGGCGCGGTCACCCTCCGCTGAGCCATGGGCATGGATTGCCAGGATGAACTTCACCTCCTGGTTTGCAAGGGGA
>DATHRQ010000253.1:0-2560 GCA_035465095.1 Anaerolineales bacterium
TGGAGCTTCTTGCTAGCGCCGGCTTTAAGAAGGTCAAGAACCTTAAAGGCGGCATCAACGCCTGGGCGGAGGAAGTGGATACAAGTTTGCCGTTGTATTAACGTAATTTGGTAGGGGCGACGCATGCGTCGCCCCTACCAAATATGAGGAATTTATGAATCATGTACTCATTCTCGGCGGCGGGTTTGGCGGAATTGCCACCGCCCACCGCCTCAAGGAAAAACTTGGGGATGATGTAAAGGTCACATTGGTGGACCGACAACCGTATTTCATGGTCGGCTTTCGCAAGAGTTGGGCGCTGACGGGCGAGACTACACTGGAAGAGGGGCAAAAGCCGATCGAGGGCCTTAGCAGACTCGGGGTGGATGTGAAGCGGGCGACGGTCGAGACGATTCATCCCCATGAGAGGGCTGCTACTGTTGACGGGGAGCGAATCCAGGCTGACGCTTTGGTCGTCGCCTTGGGCACGGAGTTGAATCAATCTGCCGTGCCAGGGTTTGCCGAACATGCATACAACGTTTATGATCCGACCGATATTCCGCGTGCGGAAAAGGCGTTGAACGAATTCAAAGGCGGACGCTTGGTGATCGGGATTTTTGGCGGACCGTATAAGTGCCCGCCTGCGCCGCTCGAGATGGCGATGTTGATCAACGACAAATTCAAAAAGAAGGGCGTGGAGGCGACCATGGAAGTGTTCACGCCGATGCCTGTGACACTGCCGATCCTGAGCCAGGCGAGCTGCGATGTTGTTGAAAGCAGGCTGATGGATGTTGGCATCCGCACGTACGGACATCATAAGGCATTGCGCGTTGAGGCTGGCGAAGTTGTTTTCGAGAAGAGGCGCATGGGATATGATCTGCTGTTGGGCATCCCGCCGCACCGCGCATCCGCGGTTGTGCGCGAAAGCGGATTGACCGACGAGTCAGGCTGGATCGAAATAAACCCACGCACGTGCGAAACATGGTTCGAGGGCGTGTATGCCATCGGCGATACTACTCACGTCCCCTTGGCAAATAAAAAAGCGCTGCCCAAGGCAGGCTTGTTCGCTGAAATGATGGGTGAAACGGTGGCAGATCGTCTTGCGGACAAGTTCAGGGGAAAAGAACCTACCGCTCAATTCTCCGGCGAAGGCGGCTGTTACTTTGAAGTTGGTAATGGCGAAGCGATGATGATCAAAGGGAATTTCTTGGCGGATGAGGGTCCCGCCGTGGAGTTGACCGAACCATCGAAGGAATATTACGACCAGAAGATCAAGTTTGAATCTGATCGTTGGATGAGATGGTTTGGGTAAACGATTGGGCAAATTGTCAGACCTCCGAGTTTTTCAAAAAATTCGGAGGTCTTTTCTTTTGGTGGGGTAAAATACAAATAACTCACGAAAGGAGCAAGAATGGCCCTTCCCGTCTCAGACGAAAAACGCGTATACGATAATATTCTCGGTGCAATGGGGAATACGCCGCTGGTGCGGTTGCAGCGCATCGGGCGCGACCTGCCTGTGCCGCTGTATGCCAAGTTGGAGTTGATGAATCCGGGCGGATCGGTCAAGGACCGTGTGGGGGCGTATATCATCGAACAGGCTGAAAAACGCGGAGAACTCAAGCCGGGCGGAACCATCGTGGAAGCAACTTCAGGGAACACGGGCGTAGGTCTGGCGATTGCCGCGGCACTCAAGGGATACAAAACCATCTTTGTCATGCCCGATAAGATGAGCAATGAAAAGATTTTGCTCCTGCGTGCGTATGGCGCCAAGGTGGTCATCACGCCGACGGCTGTCGAACCGGATGATCCGCAGTCATATTATAAAGTGGCAGATAGATTTGCACGCGAAACCCCAAACGCAATATTGGCAAACCAATATCACAATCCCGACAACCCGAAAACGCACGAGTTGACGACCGGGCCCGAGTTGTGGGATCAGACCGATGGACGTGTGACCGATGTCATTATCGGCATGGGCACCGGCGGGACGATCTCCGGCGTGGGGCGGTATCTTAAGTCCAAGAATCCAGATATCCAGATCGTGGGTGTGGATATCGAGGGTTCGATCCTGACAGAGATCTGGGAGAACAACGGGAAGATCCCCGAAGGTGCGTATCCGAAAACATATAAGGTGGAAGGCATCGGTGAAGACTTTTTGCCGTCGGCCACCGACCTGTCGGTTGTCGACGCCATCGAACGCGCGGGCGACCGCGAGTCGTTTTTGTGGGCGCGTCAACTGGTCAAGCAGGAGGGCATCTTTGCAGGCGGCTCATCGGGCTCTGCGATTGCGGGCGCGATCAAATATTGCCGCAAACTTTCAGGCGACCGCATCCCTGTGGTGATACTGCCCGACGCGGGCTCGCGCTATCTCTCGAAATTCTACGACGATAAATGGATGCGTGAGTTCGGTTTCCTCTCGATGGAATTCGGTGAAATGGAGCTCGGCGACCTGTTGATCGCAAAGCCCGATAAAACGTTATACACTGCGAACCTTGGCGATTCGATCCGCGAGGTTGTGGCCGTCATGCACGAACACGCGGTTTCGCAAATGCCGGTGCTTGGCGAGAACGGCGAACTGGCC
>DATHRQ010000254.1:0-3863 GCA_035465095.1 Anaerolineales bacterium
GCTTGTTGAGCGCCTCCAGCACACCGACCACCTCGCCACGTACGATGAGAGGCACCGCGGCAAGAGAGTACGTTTGGTGTTTGGTGACACGGTCCACGGTCTTGAAGTGACGGATGTCTGCCCGTGTGTCCTGGATAATTAGAGGCTTTTTCCTGGTAAAGACCAGGCCGGCCACACTTCCATCCAGCGGCACGCCAACAGGACGCAGCGCATCCCGGTCGAACCATGGCATAGACAGGAAGCGCAGTTCCCTTGCCTCGTCGTCATATTCAAGGATCGACGCAAGTTCGCTGTCCGTCATTTCGCTGGCTTCAGCGATGATCGTCTGCAAGAAGGACTCAAGATCAGGCGCTGTCGTCAGGCCTCGAACCACTTCAAGCAAACGTTCCAAATGATCTATACGCTCGGTTGTCATCGCAAGGATTATACAACACCGGTTGTAAAATATAAAAGTAAAATCATCTCAAGGAGAAATACGAAATATGGCAAAGAAAAAAGTACGTGTTGCAATTATCGGCGTGGGGAACTGCGCTTCCTCGCTTGTCCAGGGAGTGCAGTTCTACAAGAAAGCCGCCCGGAATGAGACCGTCCCCGGCGTAATGCACGCCGATGTGGGCGGATATCATATCGGTGACATCGAGTTCACCATCGGTATCGACGTCAACGCCGACAAGGTTGGCAAGGATATTTCCGAGGCCATCTTTGCCGAACCCAACAACACCATAAAGTTCGCAGACGTACCCAATCTCAACGCCCCGGTCGTACGCGGTATGACGCATGACGGGCTGGGCAAATACATTACAGACATATTCGAAAAGGCGCCCGGCCCCACAGCAGACATCGTCAAGCTGCTGCGTGACACAAAGACAGACGTGGTCGTAAACTTTCTGCCGGTCGGCTCCGAAATGGCAACCAAATGGTATGTGGAACAGGTGCTCGAAGCCGGCTGTGCATTCGTAAACGGCATCCCCGTTTTTATAGCCTCCTCCGAATACTGGGGCAAACGATTTGCCGATGCGGGCCTGCCCATTCTCGGCGACGATATCAAAAGTCAGGTCGGCGCAACCATCCTGCATCGCAAACTCGCCACGCTGTTCGTCGATCGCGGCGTAAGGATCGACCGCACCTATCAACTCAACTTCGGAGGCAACACCGATTTCCTCAACATGCTCGAACGCGAGCGCCTCGAAAGCAAGAAGATCTCGAAGACCAACGCCGTTACCAGCATGATCCCCTACGAGATCGACCCCAGCAATGTGCACGTCGGTCCCAGCGACCACGTCCCCTGGCTGACCGACCGCAAGTGGGCTCACATCCGCATGGAAGGCACCACCTTTGGTGACGTACCGCTCAACATCGAGGTCAAACTTGAAGTCTGGGACAGCCCCAACTCGGCCGGCGTGATCATAGACGCCGTCCGCTGCGCCAAACTTGCGCTCGACCGCGAACTGGCCGGCCCCATCGTCGGCCCCTCCTCCTATTTCTTCAAGACGCCGCCCAAACAATTCCGCGACGATATCGGCCGCGAAAAAGTGGAAGCCTTCATCTCCGGAGAAAGCGAAGAATAGGCAACACACCGCCATTGCGAGCTCCGAGCGTTAGCAAGTGGGCGAAGCAATCCCTTACGAGGACGATGTCTCCAACTGAATTAGAGGATTGCTTCGTCGGACTACGCCTTCCTCGCAATGACGGGTTATTGATTTAATCCATATGACAAAACGCTTCCTCCTTACCTGTAGTCTGCTCATTGCTCTATTAACCTCGTGCGCCCCTGCACCCGCCTCCCCCACTACTGACGTGGGAGCGCTTTCCACGCAGGCCTACCAGACAGCGCTGGCCGCCTTGCAGCCAACCGGGACGCCCATCCCAACCGAGACCTCCCTCCCACCGCCGACAGCCGTTCGCACACCACCTGAACTGCCGACAGTATTTACCACCAACAGGCTCATCGACACGCCCCACACGTACATTCAGGATACCTGTGAGTACCTGCGCAGCAAATGGGACTCGAATAACGCCGCACCGGGCACCGTCGTCATGGTTGTGATGCTGCACGGCATCAAGAAATCGCAAGCGGACGTGACTGCCAACGATATCACGGCGGAAGACTTTCGCCAAATGATGAACGACCTGCACGAGCAGGGCTTTGAGGCCATCACCGCAACACAAATGGCAGACTTTGTTGACCACAATGCCAAAATTCCTGAACGCTCTGTGCTGCTTATCCAGGATGATCGTCGCACCGGAGAAAATTTCGACGAGCATTTCCGACCCTACCACGAGCAATGGGGCTGGCCCGTTGTCAATGCCTGGATTAGTTGGGAAGACGGACCGCGCGCGCTAGCCCTGCAGGACAACATTGCCCTCGAAGCCGAGGGGTGGGTCGATCACCAATCGCACGGCTACGTCCACAACATCAACATGGGCGACGATTCAACCGACGAATTCATCAAGGGTGAATTCGAAGGCTCGATCAACGATTTGCAAACCAACTTTAACAAAACACCAGTAGCAATCATCTGGCCAGGCGGCGGATTCGGCCTTCGTCCTGTCCAAATTGCGCGCGAGTATGGTTATCGTCTCGGCTTTACCATCAATCCGCGCGGCCCTGTCATGTACAACTGGATTCCGCTTGCAGACCAGCCTGATCCCGGCCGGCCGGCCTACCTTCCTGAAGGATATGTCAACGATCCGCGCATGGTCATTCCACGTTACTGGCCCTATCAGGTGCGGGCTGAGTTGGATAACGTCCGCAACATCGGCAAGGAAGCGGCCGCATACGCCGAGCAGAATAAAGCGCTAGAGTTGGAATATTACGATATCGTCTGCGCGCCGACGATGGGACCAATGCCATAGCACAAATGACAAGGTTCAAAGGGGGATGTATACTTAACCCAAGATGGATCACCAACCCTACATCCCAGGGATGAGCCCAGCGGACCCAGGTCCGCTATCGCGGTTTACGCCGCCGTTGGAGCAGGGAGTAATATCAACCTGGCTCTCGCTTCACACGCCCGTCGGAAGTTGGCTGTTTGACCCGTTCGGATTCTCCCCGCGTCTGGTTCTCGAAGCCGCACGCGCAGGCTATCGTGTACTGGTGACGGTGAATAACCCTGTCACACGTTTCCTGCTGGAGATGTCCGCCAACCCGCCGTCTGAATCGGATTTCAAGGCCGCGCTCGCCGACCTGGCTGTCATCAAGAAAGGGGAGGAGAGACTGCAAGCGCACCTTCAATCCTTGTATATTACCATCTGCAAAAAATGCGAACGGGAAATACAGGCCGAAGCCTTTCTTTGGCAAAAAGACGAGGATGCACCCTATGGGCGCCTGTACACGTGCCCACATTGTGACGATTTTGGCGAACGGGAGGCAACTTCAGATGACGTGGACAGGGCCAAAAAGATCAAAGCCACAGATAGCCTGCACCGCTCGCGTGCATTTGAGCGGGTGGCCGCATTGGACGATGAAGATCGCGTCTATGCGGAGGAAGCCATCTCGCATTACCTGCCGCGTCCACTGTATTTTCTGACAACAGTCATCAATCGGCTCGATCGTTTGGATCTTTCGGATGAACGCAAAAGAGCATTAATTGGAATGATACTGGTCGCATGTGATGCGGGCAACACGTTATGGAGACACCCAGCTGAACGACCAAGACCCAAGCAGCTTAATATTCCGAGTCAATTCCGCGAACATAACTTATGGATGATGCTTGAGCGCGGACTAAGCCTTTGGACAGAAACAGGCTCGGGCGTTGTCCTTGAGGCGTGGCCCAATAAACTCCCAGAAAGCGGCGGGGTATGCATCTACGAAGGCCGCCTCAAGGAACTGGCGCACGAGGTCAAAAAGGAAATTCCCATCG
>DATHRQ010000255.1:0-10328 GCA_035465095.1 Anaerolineales bacterium
TTGGGCATGGATCAAGAGCTGGTGGAAGAATATCTTAAGGGCATGATGAAAAAATACAGGGTCGATTCTCTTCCCGCGCTCAAAGTTATCGGCCATCATTATTTTTCTGATCCCACAATAGATTGATTTGTAAAAATACAAACATGGGGGGATTCCCCTTCGACGCTGGGTTAATTCTTCATTGAAATCAAATGGTGAAACTTGTTATAGTTATGTACATTGAAATTACAATCAAACAAACAAAGGAGATACGATGAAAGAATATCCTCATGTGTTATCTGCGACGACAATAATCGACGACAAGGTTGTGAACCCGGAGGGAGAGGAACTGGGATCCATAAAAGAATTGATGATCGACATGGATAAAGGTCAGGTGAATTACGCTGTACTTTCGTTTGGCGGCTTTTTGGGGCTGGGCGATAAGTTGTTCGCCATCCCCTGGGAAGCCCTGACGCTGAATAGAGAAGATCATTCTTTTATCCTGAATGTAGATAAAGAACGGTTGGAGAACGCTCCTGGTTTCGACCAGGATAACTGGCCGGATGAAGCCCAATACGCCTCGGGCTGGCTGGTGGACCTGTATAACTATTACGGCTATCCCCCTTATTGGATGGCATGAATTAGTTGGAGTAGTCTCCCTGACTGGCTGCGCAGGTCAAGTAAAGACCTGCAAAATCATTATCATTAATGATCGCCCTTTGAGAAGAAAGGAACTAAGAAATGGCTGCTGATCGTCAAAAAAAGGTTGTTGTAAGGCAGGATGGCGACCACGTCCGCGAGGAACATATCGTTGAGGATGTGAACCTTGAGAACCGGCAGGCAGTTGCCAAGGTGGTTCAATTTGTCTGGTTGCTGTTCGGTCTTCTGGAGGCTCTGATCGGTTTTCGGATACTCCTAAAGTTGATCGGCGCAAACCCGGGCAATGGGTTTACCGCCTTTGTATATCAGTTTTCGGATATCTTTCTGTGGCCCTTCCAGACCATCGTCCCCAACCCCGAGGCTCAGGGCTTTGTATTTGAAATATCCTCTGTGATCGCGTTGTTCGTCTACGCATTTATCGCGTGGGCGGTGGTGCGTTTGATCTGGCTGCTTTTCCATCGGCGGCCAACCTCCAGTGTAACCGTCTATGATCGTGATGAGGTCTAGCCATATGGGCTGGGCCGTAGAACAATACTCAAAATAACATTTATAAAGTAGTACGCTAAAAAAGAAAGGAACACACAAAATGAATACAGATATTTTGGAAGGTCAATGGAAACAGTTGCGCGGTAAGGTACGTGAACGTTGGGGAGAACTTACCGACGACGAACTCGACCAGATCGCCGGAAAACGCGACCAACTGGTCGGCAAGGTTCAGGAAAAGTACGGCTACGCTCGTGATGAGGCCGAACGACAGGTGGACAACTTCCTCGCAGAAGTGGACTCGGCAGCCGATGAGGCTGGAGAAGCTGTTGGTGATGCCGTCGATACGGCCGAAGATGCTGTCGATGATGCTACCGACGACATGTAATTTGTAATACCAGGGGCTTAGCTAGCAGCCCCTGTTAATAAATGGGGCCGACCGAGATGTTCAACCAAATGCGCATGCGAACATTAAGGAAGGCCCCATAAACATATATACCTTACTACACTACATAACCATATAACTAAAGTAAAGGAGAGATAAAATGAGTACCCTGTTAATAATCGTTTTGATTCTACTGTTGTTGGGCATCATACCCGCAGGTCGCAGGTGGGGGACCCGAGGCGGCGGGCTCCTTGGGACAATCGTGATAATACTGCTTGTCCTTTGGTTGCTGGGCGTCCTGACGTAAACCAGCGGGTAAAATAAATTGTCTTGAGATTGCCGATGTGAAAACATCGGCAATCTCTTGGTTTTAACGTAATATAATATGGAAAATATAGGTTCACATAATCCAGAAGGAAAGCATTTGACAGAGTCAATGAAGCCCGAATCTTCCACCATAAAACAGTGGACTACAAATCAGGTGGTTCTTGCTACCCTGTTCGTGGTCGGCGTTATGTTATTCTTTTGGTTGTTGTATCGGTTCCGTACTGTGGCTTTTCTGTTTTTCATTGCCATGGTTATCGGAACAGCCATACGCCCTGCGGTGGAATGGTTCTACAAGCGTGGTGTAAAACGATCGGCCGGGGTCATTTTGATTTATTTGATCCTTGCTGCATTTCTTCTGGGCTTTTTGGCGCTTGTCGTTCCGTTGATTGTGGATCAGGCTACACAAATTTTCAGTAATCTTCCCGATTACCTGACAGCCCTGCGAAGGTTTTTACTTGGTTCCAATAACTTAATATTATGGAATATAGGTATCCGTCTGCCTTCCGGCTTTTTCCTGTTTGGAGGAGGTGCCGATCCCAGCGCCGAGGAATTGTTTGATCAGGTAAATCAAACCTTCTATTATGCTGGCCTATTTTTTAGGGGGCTTTTAAGTGTACTGGCTGTTTTTTTGCTGGCCTATTATTGGACACAGGAGGGAAATTACCTTGTCAGAAATCTGGTTCGATTGATACCTCGTTCTTATAGAAATGATGTAAGGGATTTTATCAATACAGTTGAACGGCGGATCGGAGGGTTTGTACGAGCACAGGGAATATTATCTCTGACTGTTGGAAGCGCAGCGTTTACAGCGTATTCGTTGATCGGCCTGCCCTACGCACTGGTTTTGGGTATGGTTGCCGGGCTTATGGAACTGGTCCCCATTTTCGGTCCGGCTTTGGGCGCGATCCCGGCCATTTTGGTGGCCTTGTCTGTCGATCCGGGAAAGGTTGTCTGGGTGTTGGTTGCGACGGGACTGATCCAGTTGGCAGAAAACGTCTGGCTGGTGCCCAGAGTCATGAAAAGCTCAATGGGCGTGAATCCTATTCTAACCCTGTTGTCGCTGATTACGTTCAGCGCGGTATTTGGTTTTATGGGGGCGCTTTTGGCAATACCACTGGCCGCCATTATTCAATTGACTTTTGAACGATTCTATCTTTCCGAAAAAGATTCAAGTCAGGATCGCATTAATATCCAAAAATTACAGGACCGAAGCGAAACCACCGCTGATACCATTATGGAAGCTTCCCGAAAAGAAGGTTCTTTATTTAAAAACATATCGCAGGAGGTTCGCCTCGAAATTGAGTCGATCGCGCGTGAGCTTGACGATCATCTGAAGAAGATCCGCAGTGAGGAGGAGGTATGAGAAGGATCATCTTATACGTTCTGGTCATTGCCATTACATTAATGGCATTGATCCTTGCATGGCAGTTCAGCCTCTCTTTCGTCCTGTTTGCCCTCTCTCTGGCAGTTTCGTCTGCGCTTAAACCATCCATAACCCACGTTGCAACCGGGCTTAAATCCAGGCCGCTTGCTCTGGTGCTGGTTTATTCAGCCTTTATAGGGCTGATCCTGGTCATATTATTGTTTGGCGGGCAGCTCCTTCTTCAGGATTTGCAGACCGCAGGAAATGATTTTGTGCGTGCCTACAATCATATAAAAACGTACTGGCCGATCGACGGTGCTCTTTTCCAACAGGCCTTGGCTGAGCAGCTTCCATCATCCAATGAGTTATTTCAGGCGTTCCTGAGCGAAGAGGGATTTGTTACATTAACTCAGGAAGGAGGCGCCGGCCAGGGCATCTTTTCCTATTTGGGATATGCGGCGATCATTATTGTTTTGAGTTTATATTGGAGCGCAGACCAAGTGAGATTTGAACGTCTTGGCGTTTCCTTGTTCCCGGTTGAGCGTCGTCCAAAAGCGCTTCACATCTGGCGCATGGTGGAGGGCGGTGTTGGCGCATATTTGCGAAGCGAGTTCATTCAGAGCGTTCTTGCGGGTTTGGTTTTGGGGGTGGGGTACTGGATGATCGGATTAAAATATCCCGCTTTGCTGGCGGCCTGGGCAGCGATCGCCAGGCTGATTCCCTGGTTTGGGACCCTGGTCGCAATTATTCCCTTTCTTTTCATTGGAGGATTTTTATCGTTTTCGGTATTACTTGCCCTTCTGTTCACCATCCTCGTCATTGTTTACCTGAAAGCGCTTATTGAGCCGCGGGTACTGGAACGAAGGTCCGATAATTCCCTGCTTATCGTTTTATTTGTAATTGTACTTTGGGAGGCTTATGGGCTAATCGGGGTTTTGCTGGCGCCTCCCTTGGCAACAGCGGTGCAGATAATTATGCGGGAACTCTACCCGTTGTTTGCACGCAGGTACAAGCGGGAGTTGGAGGCGCTGATCAAACTCAGGAGGCGTTTATTCCAACTGCGAACTGAAATAAAGGACTCTGCCTCCTCCGAAACCATGCAGTATATGAACCAGTTGCAGGAACTGGCGAACCAATCCATAACATATTTGCAGAAGTATTGAGCTAAATTTTAAAGCAATATGTTTTTTAGCCGGGCCGGTAAACTTATTGATGTGTCAGCATTTTCCTTCTTAACAGGAGCAGGCTCAGTACAAAAAGTGCAACGCCGATGGCCGCAAGGCCCAGTAAAATAGTCATAGGCATTTGATTTCCACGCAGCATTACATCCTGCATTATGCGGATGCCGTAGGTAGCCGGCAGTGACCACGCAAGAATTTTCAAATTATCCTGCAGCAACCGTAGATCCAGGAAGAAGCCGCTGAAGAAGATGCTGGTCAACATGAAAAGCATCGAATATTGAACCGCATGGATCTCAGAGTCTGAGATAAGCGAAATTAGAAAGCCCACCCCCAATGAGGCAAAGGGCAGTACCAACATGACGATGACAAAATCGGTCCAGGCGCCCAGCATCGGCACTTTCAAAACCAACACGACTATTAAGGTAAGCAGGGCAGTAATCAGCGCATTGAAGAACATATAGCTCATGTACTTGCCCAAAAGCGTCTCCAACGCAGAAAGAGGTGCGACTCTAAACAGTTCCATGATCCCGGATTTCGATTCGCGAACGATGGACAGTGCCGCGAAAGTGACCGAAAGGTGTTGCACGAGTAGAACCAGAACCGCCGGAGTAAGAAAGCCAACGGGCGTAAAGTTTACTTCGGAAAGCGATGAAAACCTGGAAACAAAGGGTCTGACCAAAACATAGGAGTCTGGGGAGCGAATATCAGCAAGTTCTTCATTCAAGCTGCTGAGGTTGTCTTCGACTTCAGTCCGGCCTTCATCAGTCAGTGTGGTCAGTACCCTGCGGTTCACTTCATCTGTGTATACTCTTCCCACAGAGCGCAGGTATCCGATTTGAAAAGGATCAACCTCGTTATGATAAATGACAAATTCTGCCTGTTCATTGTTGCGGATCGTCTCTGCAGGATTATCGGGGACAACGACCACCATGTCTGATCCGCCCCTTTCAAGATTTGCCAGGGCGGAGTCCAGGTCGTTCTCGATACCCTGAAATATAATCGCCGGACCGATCTCGCCGGCGAATGATTCGACAGCATCCCTGAACGGGTTGTTATCTTCCACAATGAAGGTGGTACGCAATGCACGGCCTTCATCAGGATAGCCCAGACCAAACAGGAGGATGATCAGAAAGGGACCGAGTACCAATGTAAGGATCAAGCGCGGCTGGCGAAGAATTTCAATCAATTCCTTTTTGGGAAACGAGAAAATTCGGATGATGGACTTGGCAATTCTAGTCATGCTCCACCTGCTCTCCAATTAACCGTACGAAGACGTCATCGAATGGGGGTGTTTTCTTTTCAATAGATTTTACACTCAAGCTTTTTTGTTTGCAGATCTCGATCAATTGCGGAATGGTCGATTTCGCATCGCCTTCCACAATGATTTCGATTTCGTTATCGTCGACAACCTTCACTTTGCCGTTTACAAAAGGCAGACTTTCAAAGTGTTTGCGGTGTTCGTAGTCTATCCGTTCATTTGCGATAAGGGCAACGATTTCCCCGCCAAAAGCGCTTCTGCGCAATTTGTCCGGGGTGTCAACCTGCAGCAGCCTGCCCTCAAACATGATCCCGACCAGGTCGCAATATTCAGCCTCACCGACATATTGCGTAGTGATGAGGAGGGTACGGCCGTCTTTCTGAAGATCCTTGAAATAGTCCCAGAACTTTTGCCGCAGGATCGGGTCGATGCCCGCGGTTGGTTCGTCCAGGAAGATCAATTCAGGGTTATGGACCAGGGTGGCTGCCAGACTGAGACGCCTGTTCATGCCTCCCGAGAGGACACGGGAAATTTTGTTCTTGTGTTCAGATAATTCCACGAAATCAAGCAGTTCGTTGAGGCGTTTGTTGCGAAACATGCCCACACCGTAAAAAGATGCGGAAAAGTTCAGGTTTTCCCATACTGTCAGGTCCGGGTATAGGACGAAATGCTGGAGTAAATACCCCAACTTTTCCCGGTCCTTGCTTGAAAATTCGGCTGGATTTTTCCCGAGGACGCTTATCTCGCCTTCAGTCGGCCGGTAAATCCCCGTCAGTAAACGGATCGTGGTCGTTTTACCACATCCACTTGGGCCGACGAGGCCAAATATCGAACCCTTGGGAATGCTCATGTTCAGTGAATCAACAGCCACCTCGTCGCCAAAACTCTTGGTCAAATCCCTTATTTCCGCAATATTTGACGTCTCTGGATGTGCATCTGTTTGAACGCTCATGTTCAACTATTTTCCTTCCATAATAAAGAATGCCAATTAATAAACTATACACATCCTGCGAATAATAAACAATGGGTATGTATACGCAGGAAGCCGGGGGATTTCCCTATATGCGATTTGTCATCAGAGTCGGTAGTTTGTAACTGACTTGAGAGATGAAGGGCCGATTTATTGTGGGAGAAAGACGTGATTTTAAGCAGTCAGCGAGGGGAGATCACCAATCCGGATAGCGGTCCTGGCTGTTGTTTCGGGTCAGGTTGTAGATTTCGTTACCGACAATATCTGTAACGTAGATTTCCTGATTGCCCTCGCGATCCGACGTAAAGATGATCCACTCGCCATCCGGACTCAGGGATGGCTGCAGGTCCTGTAATGAATTCCTCGTGGCATTGGTGGGTGCGCCGCCGGTATCGATCATTACGTAAACTTCAGGGTTGCCGTCACGGTCGGTCACAAAGGTGATCATTCCCAGGTTTGCAGTTCCAGACGGAGAGTAATCATTGGCCGGGTTCTTTGTCAGGTTTTCCAATCCGGTGCCATCGGGTTTGATCTTGTAAATTTCCTGATTGCCATCGCGGTTGGATGTGAAGGCGATCCATTCTTCCGTACCGAGCAATCGGGGCACGGAAAACCACGTAGGCGAAAAGTCGTTTGTGGCACTATTTGTCAGCCGTGTCACATCCGAGCCGTCACTGCGCATGATGTAAACTTCCTGATTTCCATCCCGATTCGAAGTGAACACGATCCAGTTGCCGTCCGGAGACCAGGCTGGCTGCTGGTCGTCTGACGAATTGTTTGTCAGGTTCACAGGCGCGCGGCGGTCCAATCCGCTGAGGAAGATCTCATTATTTCCATTCTGGTTGGATACGTACACAACCCGCAGCAGATCAGGCGCCAGGGCAGGTTGTGTGTCCACTGACGAGTTATCCGTCAATTGGACCAGGGATTGGTTTTGGATATTCAGGGCAAAAATATCGGGATTGCCGCTGCGATTTGACTCAAATACTATGATACCTGTCAGGTCGCCAGGAAGGGATTGGGTGGGCGTGACAGCCTGAGCGCTGGTGGGAGCAGGCTGCGTATTGGTCGGTAAAGCCGCAGTGGGCAGGGTAGGCGCAGCCGCAATGGCCGTGGCGGTCATGGACGGGTTGGTTGAATCGCAGGGATTTAAATCATTCCCGTCAATGATCCCATCGTTATCGGAATCGGGCTGAAGTGGGTGCGGGCAGGTCTGATTCTCCACACCATCGAGCAGCAGGTCTTTGTCGGTATCCTGTACCAAAGGGTCCGTGCCAATATTGACCTCGGTGCCGTCTCCCAGGCCGTCCTGGTCTGTATCTGCATTTTTTGGGTCAGTTCCCCGCGCGATCTCGTCACCATCGTTAAGTTGGTCTGCGTCTGTATCCGGGTTGAGCGGATTTGTCGTATATGTGCGAATTTCCTCGCCATCCCGCAGCCCGTCCATATCAGAATCGGGCTCGAGCGGATTTGTCAGGTAGGTGATGAATTCCTCGCCGTCCATTAATTGATCGTCATCAGTATCCGCTTTGTTGGGGTCCGATCCGATCTCGAGCTCCTTGCTGCTTGTCAACCCATCTCCATCGGGATCCTCCTGTCCCATTAACGCGGCCTGAGTCTGATTGAATATGGCCGTTTGGGTGGCGCGCGCCGAATTCCGCATACCGGTTATGGGAAGCAGGATGGCCAGACACAAGATCAGTGTTCCTACCAGAAAGGCGGGTATCAGCCAGGCAGGGACGAGACCTTTCTCGACCACTTTCCCCGGCAGTTCCGTTGATTTTTTTGAGGTTGAAGTGACCTCGACGGTAAATGGATACGATGCTTCGCCTCCAAAGATCGGCCGCGACCTTAGCCCGCTTCGGAAGGGATAGACACCTCTTTTGCCGGCCTCCACTTGAAATGTCTCGTCGCTTGGAATTTCGCCATACTTAAGTTCGACCTCCTGCGTTCCATCCGCCATTTGTCTGGTGGAGACGGGGACTCCTTTTTCAAAGAGCAACAGATTGCCCGAACTTATGAATTTAAGGTTGAAGGAATCGCTCGTGTTTCCTTGGTTGTCAATGACTACACTGCCATTTTGGCCGGCTTCGAGGGATTCCGGTTTTAAGGCGGCTGTGAATTGCGAGAAGGCTGCTATCGTCAGAATACACTCCACCTCGGCCTTTCGATCTGGAAAATTCTGGCTTGTAAAACCAATCTTAAAGGGTGTTCGGCCGGCGTCCGCCTCTGTTGTGCGGGGAACTTTAAGCGTGATCTGAACTTCCTTGCTCGCGCCAGGTTCCAATTTTGTAAAGGCTGAGTTCGTTGATACCCAGCCTGCTGGAATGCCCTCGATGTTCAATTGAAAACCGTCCTGCTGTGAACCGCGATTTTGCAGGATGATCGGAATATCGATGCTCGACCCTGGTGAAATGGAAAAATATATCGAGCCAAGCAGGACGCCAATGCGGCCCGTTGATTGATAGGCAGCCACGGTCAGCAGACTGCGGGCGGTAACCGAATATTCGGGATCTCTCTGGCTTACTGCTTTGACGTCCAGCGGATACTGGCCCACGCGGCTTTCAGGGACCGGAGGCGGCTGGACTGTGATCGAAAACTGAACCGTCTCTCCCGCAGGGACGTGTACGACCGGTTTCTCTATCGTTGTCCACTCGGACGGCACACCCTTGACCAGAATATCGATATAGTCTTCATCGGGGCTGTCGTTGATGAGTGCAAGCTGTATCCTAACAGTATCTTCAGGTGAAACGACAAATTCTTTTTCCTTGATTGCCAGGGTGAGCCGGTCTCTATCACTGCCTTGCGAAGGGCTGTTGTTCATGGTCGATACTCCCAAATTTTCAATTGAAAATGATTTTGATTATATGGTGATGGTTGAATGCGTACGTGACTTTGTCCGTTATTTGTTATATCTGGATGAATTACTGGTGTGTGTTAATAAATTGTAACATACCAGATTCTTATGAGAAGTATCAAAAACAGCCTTGTTTTTATCAACAAGACTGTTTAAAAAAAGAGCGGTCCCGACGGGGTTTGAACCCGCGGAGCGTAACTAGTTTATTGAGCGGATTTCGATGGTTAGGGTAATTGTATTGTGTCACTTATGAGAAGTCAAGTATTTGTGTTCTTTAGGATAAAATCAAGACAAATTTCAACTTATGACCGTTCGCTTGTTGACTTTTATACGATCATCACAACCCGGAAACTATGCCTTGTGCCCGGAGCCCCAACGTCATCTGGAGCTTCTCCTCTGCGGGCACCGCAACTTAGCCATTTGACATCATCTTTCATGGCGCTGCCACGCATCACACGCCGGAGTAGTTTGCTGGCATTGAGATCGTTTCTTCCATCCTCTTTATAGGGAGAGGCATAGCGTGTATCAGGTGTGATATGTTTTTCACCCCAAACCGTGCATGTCCATTGACGGACATTGCCCACCATGTCGAAAACCCCATATTCATTCTGCTCAGGATAAAACTCCACATCCGAGAGCGAAGTTTGTCTGAAGTTGCTACGTTTTAGATCCACTTCGTTACCCTAGGGATAAATAAAATTCTCTCCGCCGCGACATGCTTTTTCCCATTGTGCCTCGGTTGGCAGAGAATATTTGTGATCTGTCTTTTTGCTTAGCCATTCGCAATATGCAACTGCCTCAAAAAATGTGACGCCTACGACTGGCAAGTTTATCCTCCAGCATGGCGCGGCAGACCTTTGACGCG
>DATHRQ010000256.1:0-6400 GCA_035465095.1 Anaerolineales bacterium
ATCTTTTCGTTCAACCTGGTTCCTGAAGGTATCGAGCGATTGGTCCATGCTTTGAAGGCAAGGTTTGAGGCGCGGATTTGAATCATTTCAATGGTCGTTGTTTTGATTTGTGTCAAAGACCCGATAGGTTTGAAACTTAAAGTATAGTCAAACCGTCATGCACCCAGCTTGGAATTGAGCATTTGGGAAACACTCAATCAGGTACAATTCCAGCCATATCTCATATAAAAAGGTGAAAACATGAAAGTATTTGTCACAGGCGGGGCCGGGTACATCGGCAGCACCGTTGTCCATGAACTGGTTCGCGCGGGCGATGAAGTCGTCGTTTTCGACAACCTCCAACAGGGACATCGCGGCGCTGTCCATCCCAGGGCTGAATTTATCCACGGCGACCTGAAAGATCGTGCCGTCATCGATGACGCGCTCGCGAAACACAAACCGGATGGCATCATGCACTTCGCCTCCAACACCCTCGTCGGCGAGTCAATGGATAAGCCGTTTCTGTATCTCTCCGATAACGTCCGCAACGCGCTCAACCTGATCGAAAGCGCCGTCGAACACGGCGTGCGCCGCTTCATCCTCTCCTCGACCGCCAACCTGTTCGACGACCCCGAGGAGATTCCCATCAAAGCCAGTGAGCGGATTGTACCCGGCAGCCCGTACGGCGAATCGAAATACATCATCGAGCGTTTTTTATATTGGATGGATCAAATCTATGATTTTCGCTACGCCGCCCTGCGTTACTTCAACGCCTGCGGCGCGGCTCATGAAGACCTGGGCGAGATGCACGACCCCGAGACTCATCTCATTCCGCTCGTTCTGCAGGTTGCGCTCGGCCAACGCGATAAGATCACCGTTTTCGGTGGTGATTACCCCACCCCCGATGGAACCTGCATCCGTGATTACATTCACGTGCTCGATCTGGCAAGCGCGCACATTCTTGCCTTACGCGCACTCGACCAGGGCAGCCGCACCTATAACCTGGGCAACGGACAGGGTTTCAGCGTATCCGAAGTGATCGAGACCGCGCGCAAGGTAACCGGGCATCCCATTCCAGCGGTGGTAGGCGAACGCCGCGCTGGTGACCCCGCCACCCTGATCGCCAGCAGCGACAAGATCATGGAGGAATTGGGCTGGGAACCGCGTTACCCGGACCTGCAGCAGATCATCGAGATGGCCTGGGCCTGGCATGTCAAACATCCCAACGGGTATGAGGAATAGGTATGGAAAACGGGACCGTGGATGAACCACAGTCCCGTTATTGATTCCAAGTTATAGACTTCGGAAGTCTGGCTTGTTTAGAATAACTTCAATACAGCCTCACTTGCCCAGGCAAATAAATATTGAGGAACCAGGCTGACAAACACAGTGGCAATTGCGGTCCCGGCAGTGACAAGTCCCAGCCAGGTTTCGCGTTCGACAGCGGGTTCGCCTTCCTTCATGTACATGGTGACAACGACGCGCAGATAATAGAACGCCGAAATGAGTGATGTGAGTACCCCGATAATCGCCAGCCAGATGAATCCACCATCGATCACGGAGCGGAAGAGGTAAAACTTACCCACCATGCCCAAAGTTGGCGGAAAACCGATGAATGAAAGGATGAAGACAGTCATGGCGGCTGCAAGGGCAGGGTATTTCTTTCCAAGACCGGCATAGTCTTCTATGGCAAGCCCCCTGCCTTCTTTTTTCTCAAGGGCAATCACAACACCCCAGGCACCGAAATTGGTCACCGCATAGGCAACGAGATAGAAGAGACCAGCGGCGACCGCAGTGGAGGCGATCTCGGGATCGGGATTCCCATACGGAACGAAGGCCATGAGAATATATCCGGCGTGCGCGATGCTTGAATATGCCAACAGGCGCTTGATGTCGCTTTGGGAGATGGCGACCACGTTGCCGACGATCATGGTCAATGCAGCCAGAGCCCAGAGGATATCGGTCATCTCTGTAGCGAGAGAGGGGAAGGCCGTTGCAAAGACACGCAGCAATGCGGCGAAGCCAGCGATCTTGGCGCCGGAAGACATGAAGGCGGTCACGGCTGTCGGAGCGCCCTGATAGACGTCCGGAGTCCACATGTGGAAGGGAACAGCTGCCACCTTGAAGCCAAACCCGACCAGGATGAGAGCAGCCCCGATGGCCAGGAGCAGGCCCGAGGTCCCGTTTGAAGCGAACTCAACGATGGCATACAGATTGGTTGCCTGAGTCGCTCCAAAGATCAGGGCGATGCCGTAGACGACAAATCCAGTCGAGAAGGCGCCAAGCAGGAAGTATTTCATGCCTGCCTCCTCCGAATCCACCTTGGGACGGGCAAATGCCGCCAGGACATACAAAGGAATAGAAAGCAATTCGAGTGCGAGGAAAACGATGATCAGGTCGGCGGCCTGCGCCATGAGCATCATGCCTGTGACACTGAAAAGTAAAAGGGTGTAGTATTCGCCGCGTTCGATGCCCATGCGTTTGACGTATCCGTAGGCGAGGGCGATACCCAGTAATCCGCTGACAAGCAGCAGGGCGTTGACGAAGATCGAGAAACCGTCGAGGACGACCATGCCGTTGAAGCCCGTTTCTTCCAAGCCGATCTGCGCGAGGGTGAAGCCAAGCGTGATGGCAAGACCAAACGCGGAGAGAAAGGCCGTAATCTCTTTGCGTCCTTTGGGAATGAAGAGGTCAACAAGCAGCAGGATACACGCCCAGACGGTGAGCAGTATGTAGGGTGTGAGTACCTGGTAGTCGGTTTGTGTTAGGTTCATAGTTATTAGCTTTCAGCGATTAGCGGTTAGCAATTAGCAGACAAAGCCAAAAGCAAATAGCCAATCGTTAAGGGCTAGGGAATCGGCAACATCCCAACGAGGTTATCCACAGCGGGAGCCATCAGATCGAAGAACGGCGCAGGATACAGACCGATCCAAAAGATGAATATCAGCAATGGAACGATGGTTGCGATCTCGCGCCAGTTGAGGTCGCGGATGGCGTGGCCGTGCTCTTGGACTTCTTCCACGATCTCACCCTGCGGGCCAAGGAACATTTTCTGGAACATGTACAGGATATAAACAGCCGCCATGATGACCCCGAGAGCGGAGACGATGGCATACACGTTGGAACCGATCGCTTGTGAGCCGAACGCACCCAACAGGATGGTGAACTCACCCACGAAGCCGTTCAGTCCAGGCAGGCCCATCGAAGAGAGAGCAACAATGAGCATGACCGTTCCGAAGACCGGGGTGATCTTCCATAAACCACCGTAGACCTTGATCTCACGTGTATGGGTTTGTTCGTAGATCATGCCCACCAGGAGGAATAACGCGCCGGTGCTGATGCCATGGTTGATCATTTGAAGGATTCCGCCGGCGATGCCTTCGGGGTTCATCGCAAAGAGACCGAGCATTACAAAACCAAGGTGACTGACCGAGGAATACGCAACCAGTTTTTTGACGTCCTTTTGTGCAAACGAGACCATCGCACCGTAGATGATTCCTATGGTGGCGAAAAGTGCGATCCATGGCGCGGCTTTGAGCGCCGCTTCGGGGAATAACGGAAGGTTGAATCTCACAAAGCCATAGGTACCCATCTTCAGCAGGACACCCGCCAATATGACCGAGCCGGCGGTCGGCGCTTCGACGTGGGCATCGGGCAGCCACGAATGCAGGGGCCACATCGGCACCTTGATGGCGAACGCGGCTGTGAAGGCAAGGAACAGCCACCATTGCACATTGGTCGGAATATTTCCCTGGGCGATCAAGTCAGGAACTGAGAAGGTGCCTCCATAAATGCCCAGCCACAGAATCGCCAGCAGCATCAGGATCGAGCCAGCCATCGTATACAGGAAGAACTTGATGGCGGCGTAGATACGGCGTGGTCCACCCCAGATGCCGATCAGGAAGTACATCGGCACGAGCGTGAATTCCCAGAAGATGTAGAACAGGAACAGGTCCTGCGCGAGGAATACGCCGGTCATGCCCACTTCGAGCAGAAGAAAGTAGACCATGAATTCCTTGACGCGGTCTTCGACAGCCGTCCACGTGGAAAGGATCGAGATCGGCGTCAGGAACGCGGTGAGCAAAACGAGCAGGATGCTCAGGCCGTCGATGCCGAGATGGTATTGAATGTCCCAGCCTGCGACGGTGATCCAGTTGACACGATCGACCAATTGAAGGTTTACATCCGATGCATCGAAACGCGCCAGTACCACCAGTGAGATCACAAAAACCACCAACGATGTGACAAGCGCCGTCCAACGCAGGGCAGATCTCTTTTCACTGGGGATGAACAACAATACCAGAACGCCCGCCAGTGGGAAGAATGTTAGAAGTGTGAGTAACGGAAAATTCATGTTCTATCCTCTAGGTCGAAAGTTGCAGGTTGAAGGTCAAATGCCGAACCTGCGACTTGTGACCTTTGACTTTCGACTATTTGATTATCAAATACCCTACGATAAGTACAACACCCAGCAATACGGACAGCGCATACGAGCGCACGAATCCATTCTGGACCTTACGCATGGCCGCCGACAAGGACTGCGTCCACGTGCCTAACGCATTTGCGAAGGCATCGATGCCTTTTTGGTCGGCATAATCGTTGAGGGCAATGTTACTGACCCAGTTATACGTCCCTGCAATGACCGTTTCATGGAACCAATCGTGCCAGAAGCGCCAATCGACCACATCCGCAAGGAATTCGGATAATTTTGCGAACGGCGTGATAATAATGGCTTGATAAATCTCATCCACGTACCACTTGTTTTCCATGCCTGTGAAGAAGGCGCCCAACGATTTTTTCAGAGGATCGATCTGCCCATCCTTAAGCGGGTTACGTCCGTAGATGAACCATGAGATCAGGATGGCAAGTAACGCAAAAATCGTTGAAATTCCCGCTACACCAATATCAAACCCAAGGACTTCCACTTCATGCAGTGTGTACTCAAGCCAATGACCAAGTTGATGGAAACCTTTGAACGGCAGGTTGAGCGCGCCGCCCAAAACGGAAAGCGCCGCCAGCACCATCAACGGAACGGTCATGATCCTCGGGCTTTCCTCCGCGTGGGCGGCCGCCTCATGGCGGGCTTCACCGAAGAAGACCATCCAAACCTGACGTCCCATATAGAAGGCTGTCAGGAAAGCGGCAACGGTCAGGAGCCAGTACACAGTTGGATAATGCAGGCTGGCATCCAGAAGGATCTCATCCTTAGACCAGAAACCTGCAAACGGGAAGATGCCTGCGAGCGCAAGCGTCCCGATCATGTACAACCAGAATGTGACCGGCATGGTCTTGCGCAATCCGCCCATGTTGCGCATATCGCCCGGGTCGAATACTTCTTCGTGATGGTCATCATGCTCCCCATGACCATGTGCACGCTCCGCGTGATGATGTCCGCGTTCGACCCCCAGGATGACAGAACCGGCGGACAGGAACAGCAGCGCCTTGAAGAAGGCATGTGTAATGAGGTGGAACATCCCAGCCACGAAAGCGCCCATGCCGACGGCGGCGACCATAAAGCCGAGTTGTGAAATGGTCGAATAGGCCAGCACCTTCTTGATGTCATATTGACCCACGGCAATCGTCGCAGCGAAAAGCGCGGTCACCGCACCGACCAGCGCAACGATATATTGCGCGGCTGGCACGAGCATATACAGCTCTGCCGAACGAGTGACAAGATATACGCCTGCCGTCACCATCGTGGCGGCATGTATCAAGGCAGAGACGGGAGTCGGACCCGCCATCGCGTCTGGCAACCAGACATACAATGGAATCTGTGCAGACTTACCGGCCACACCAACCAGCATGAACAAGGTGATCGCAACAATAATTCCTTCGGGGGCATGATGTGCAGCCTCGAACACTTCATCGAACTGGAGCGAACCCATGTACCAGAACATCAAAAAGCCCGCGATCAGGAAACCAAAGTCGCCGATACGGTTGGTGATGAAGGCCTTCTTGGCGGCATCTGAGTTCGCCCAGGATGGCCGCGCAAGCGTATCCATTTCGTACCAGAAGCCGATCAGCAGGAAGGAGCACAGCCCCACACCCTCCCAGCCGACGAACAGCATCAGGTACGAGTCGCCGCTGACGAGGATCATCATGGCGGCGATGAACAGGTTGAGGAAAACGAAGAAGCGGCGGAAGCGGCCCACGTCATGTTTGAAGCGCACGTCCTCGTGCATGTATCCGATAGCGTAGATGTGGATCAATGTCCCGACACCCGAAACGACCAGCATCATTGTGGTGGATAACGAGTCGACGCGGAAGGTCCAATCGAGTTCGAGCGCCCCGATGTGGATCCACTCTGCGAACGGTACGCTCACTGCCTCGCCGTGGCCTGCCGCCACCGACCAGGCCAAAAGCACACTGACAACGAATCCCGCGCCCGATGCCAGGCTTGCAACAGCACCAATCGTCTTCT
>DATHRQ010000257.1:0-4381 GCA_035465095.1 Anaerolineales bacterium
CCACCCCTGCCGCCATCCGCGTGAAACAGAAGAGGTCGGTGGTGGGGTGAAGGACGAATTGTTTCTTCTCCAGTAATTTATCATATCGGGGTATGAGCCGACCACGCCTGCCCAGATGACACCTGCCTTGATATCCGGTGAAACGACCATGGACCGCAGGGTCAGGTAGCCGCCCATCGAATGTCCCCACATGCCGATCTTATCCGGGTTTGCCAGCGGGTATTTTTTGAGTGATGCGACCGCATTTAAGACATCCACTGCATAACCAGGATCGCTGTAGGCGCTTCTTGGCTCTCCCTCTGAATTATCGTGCCCGCGGTAATCGATACGAAAGACGATGTATCCTGCACGTGCGATCTGATCCACGTAGGCGATATATCTTTCCGTGGTCTTATAGACATCAGGCGGAATATAGCCATGGTTGAATACGATCGCGGGGAAACCGCCTTCAGGAGGCTCGCCGTCCGGCACGGTTAATAGCGCATAGATCTTCAAACCTTCAGAGAGATAATAGGCATAAAACCTGCGATAATTCGCCCCTCGGTCAAGTTCGTTTACGATGACAATGTCGCTGCCGGGGTGATCGCCGTCCCGCAATGCTTGGATGGACATGGGGTGAGGCGTCGGTGTGGCTGTAAAGGTAAGTGTTGGTTCCAAGGTCGGCGCATCTGTAGCGTTCGGCAGCGACGTGATGGCGGGCTCGGTTACAAGCGTTTCGATGGGGTGCGGCGTCAAGGTCGCAGAACTGCAGGCGCCGAGAACCATCCCTGAAACGATCAACCCTACGACAAGTTTTTTTATGTTTGTTGGTTTCATAATTCTCTTATTGTTTTTATCCTGAATATGTCTAAAGACGCGGGAAGTCAAATCTGCCTTACTGGATTAATGAGTAAGTTGGATTACCAAATATCCCCAACCGTAAACCCATTGGGAAACGGGTCGCTGGGATCGACGACGAATTGATTGATGCCCGTGATCCAGGCCGTACCGCCGATGGTGGGGACAACAGCCTTATACGTCCCGACTTGTGTCTCTTCGATAAGACGGCCTTTGAAAAGTGTTCCCAAAATCCCTTCGTGGATAAAATCCTGATTCAGTCCAAGCTGACCACGCGCATACAGCGTTGCCATTTTGGCGCAGGTTCCTGTGCCGCACGGCGAGCGGTCGATCACACCTGTCCACGTGGAGAGTTTATCCCAGTCGAGTTCTCCTGTTGAAACAGTGACCACATTCTTGCGGTGTGCTTTAGGGTTTGTCGGTGGCGCAGAGAGCTGACCAATTGTTGGGCCGATGATCTCAGGGTTATCGGGATGCACTACAGGATATTGTTCTGCGGTTGCGGTCTTGACCATCTCGGTGATGCGCGTGATGTCCCTGCCTTCATCGGGTGTGAGTTGTAATCCAAACTGGCTTGCGTCTGCTATGGCATAGAACATGCCGCCCCAGGCCACGTCCACTTTGACCGTGCCGATCGTACGCACTTCCACATCCACATCGAGATGCACAGCAAAGGCAGGCACATTCTTGAACGTGACTTGCGTGACCTTGCCGTCCTTGCACTCCGCGCGGATGCCAACCAACCCCGCTGGCGCTTCAAGGATGAACTCAGTGATTGGCTCTGTCATCGGGAGCATTCCAGTTTCTAGGAGAGTTGTTGCCACGCAAATGGTATTCGTCCCAGACATGGGCGGGTATTCGGTCTGTTCCATGACGATGAAGCCCGCGTCCGCCTCGGGGTGAGTGGGCGGCATGATGATGTTGGCGCATAAGGCAGGGTATCCGCGCGGCTCACGCAGCATACGCAGGCGGATGTCATCGTGATTTTTCTCGATGTATTTCATCTTCTCGAACATCGTACTGCCTGGGACGTCGAGCACGCCACCCGTGATCACTCTCCCTGGTTCGCCGGCGGCATGCAGGTCTACGGCTGTGAGCATATTGGTGAGACGCATGGGAATTCTCCTTTTTCGTCATTGCGAGGAGGAGCGGAGCGACGACGAAGCAATGACGGCGGTGGTTATTATTGCCAAGGCAGCGTATTCAAATCCACATTCCCGCCGCTCAGAATTACTCCAACCTTTAATCCAGTGAGATCGATCTTCTTTTCCCACAGCACGGCAACGGCCACCGCCGCTGACGGTTCGATAATGATCTTGGCTCGTTCCCAGATGAATTTCATCGAGTCGATGATCCCCTGTTCGCTGACAGTGACGATCTGCTCTACGTTTTTCTGAATGATCGGGAAGGTCAATTCACCGAGCGAGGTGAGCAATCCGTCAGCGAGAGTTTTTGGGTCATCCGATGGAATGATTCTGCCTGCCTGCATCGAACGATGGGCATCATCTGCCATTTCGGGTTCGGCGCCGATGACGCGGATGTCTGGTTTGAGTCCCTTTGCGGCAATGGATGTGCCGCTCAAGAGTCCGCCTCCGCCGACGGGGGCAATGACCACGTCCAGGCTTGGGACTTCGTCAAGCAACTCGAGCGCGGCTGTTCCCTGTCCAGAGATGACGCGTTCGTCATTGTATGGATGAACAACGTTCGCCCCTGTATCCAGTCTGATCCTGTCCAATGTGCTTTCTCTCGCTTCGAGCGTTGGCTCACAAAATGTGATCTGCCCGCCATATCCCGCGACCGCATCTTTTTTCACCTGCGGAGCATTACTCGGCATGACGATGTAGGCAGGTATGCGGCGCAGCTTTGCCGCCAGCGCCAATGCCTGGGCATGGTTTCCCGATGAATGTGTGCAGACGCCGCGGGTTGCTTCTTCGCCGCTCAATGAGTAGACCGCATTGCACGCGCCGCGAAACTTAAACGCGCCGACCTTCTGCATATTCTCGCATTTGAGAAATACCTGCGCGCCGACCTGCTGATCGAGACTCTCATTCGTGACGATAGGTGTGCGATGCGCGTATGGCTTGATGCGTTCTATGGCATTCTGGATGTGTTGTAGGGTTACAGCCATATTGATTTTCCTTGGTGATCGAGTAGTCCCGCAAATGGCGGGACGTATCGAGACCTAATATCCTCTCTCAAAATCAACTCGATATTTCAGAGGCCTGCCTTCGAGATAAAGAGGATAATTCTCAACGAATATTTTGACCATATCTTCAGGGTAACTCATCGCGGAGGTGTGGAAGGTCAGGTACAAATTGTCCGTCGCCCAAAAGGGATGGTCTTCAGGCAAGGGTTCGGGGTCTGTGACATCCAACACTGCCGCGGCGATTTGATTCCTGTTCAGCGCATCGACCAAAGCGGAGTTGTCCACGGCGTTTCCGCGCCCGACGTTGATGAAGATCGCATGAGACGGCAGAGCATTGAACAGTTCGGTGTTGACGATCTGGTTAGTGTTTTCGGTTCGAGGTAGAACACTGATGAGATAATCCAACCCATTAGCGAATTCAAGTAGGCCATCATTTTCTCCCTCACCCTCTGCTCTCTCCCGTGGGGAGAGGGGACTTTGGGCATGAAAGTACTCATCCACCTCCTTGCAGTCTTCACTCGAATTTGTAAAGCCTCTTACCTGCATGCCGAAGTGTTTGGCAGTTGATGCCAGGTGCGCACCGATCGAGCCAACGCCAAGCAGACCGAGTGTCTTGCCACGCAATATGCCACCATCTTCGTTGTCCCATTTCCTGGCTCGCTGTGCCAGCACGCGCGGACGGATCCTTTTCTTGAAGAATAATATGTATCCGAACACGAACTCAGACATTGAGGGGCCGAACACACCGCGTGCGTTGGTGAGAATGTAATCGCGGCGGTTGGCAGGATGGACCAATCGCTCCACTCCAGCATAAATGGACTGAACCCACTTTAGGTGAGTCAGAAGCGGGAGTGTCTCCTGAATCTTGCGCGGCTCGCCCAGGACGATGTCGCATTCTTTGGGATCAGTAACAATCTCCAGATTCGGCAGATCCGCTTTTTGGATAAGATCAAGATATTCTTTTGATTCGTCTGTAAGAATAAGCAGTTTCGGCATGCTGCGATTATATCCTCCAGGGGTAAAATCAGAGAGCGATGAGTATGTTCGGAGCAAGGAGATTGTGTTTATGGCCGTTGTGAATGCTGCGCCTGCGTTTTCGGCGAACGATGCCAAACAATTTGCGGATGAGTTCTATGTCCTGCATGGCAGGGTCGAGCCGCTGCCCAGTTATCAGGATCAGAATTTTTTGATCGTTGGTAAATCAGGCAGGAAATATGTGCTGAAGATCGCAAATGCCGCGGAAGATCGTGCAGTTTTGGAGGCGCAAAACCAGGTGATGAAGTACGTGTCTGATGCGCATGAAGGGCTGCTTCCCTTTGTGCTTGAGTCGCTGACTGGTAAAAAAATCGAAGAGATCGAAGCGCCAGACGGACAGGTGTATCTGGCGCGAATGCTGAC
>DATHRQ010000258.1:0-2763 GCA_035465095.1 Anaerolineales bacterium
ATGACCATTATCGCGTTCATCGGTGCGTTCACAGCGATCTTCGCCGCGACCATCGCCGTTGCCCAAAACGATATCAAACGCGTGCTGGCCTACTCGACCATTTCACAACTTGGATTCATGATCGCCGCTGTCGGCATCGGCGCGTATGTCGCTGCCGCGTTCCATCTTGTCACGCACGCCTTCTTCAAGGCTTTGCTCTTCCTCGGTTCCGGCTCGGTCATTCACGGCATGGAACACGGTGTTCTGCATACGGGCAATCACGATGTAGACCCGCAGGATATGTACAATATGGGCGGCCTGCGCAAAAAGATGCCGATCACATTCTGGACATTCCTGATCGGCGGTTTCGCGCTTTCGGGCTTCCCGCTTATCACGGCTGGTTTCTGGTCAAAGGACGAGATCTTTGCCGACGCCTTCGCGCACGGTCACATTGGCGTTTTCGTCACGCTGGCGATCGCAGCCTTCCTGACCGCTTTCTACACCATGCGCCAGATCACGCTGACATTTTTGGGAGACGCCCGTACGGAAGAAGCCAAACACGCGCATGAGACTCCCTGGACGATGACTGCTCCGCTCGTCATTCTCTCGGTCTTTGCGGTAGCCTTTGGCTGGGTCGGCATCCCTGAGCATTTCCCTGTCCTTGGGCCTCTTGTCCACAATAACTGGTTCCACGATTTCGTCGGCCACACATTGGCAGAGGTTCCCAAAGCGCCTGAATTCAGTCCAGTGCCATTGGTCACATCCCTTGTCGTTGCGTTGGGCGGTCTTGGGCTTGGATACTTGATGTATCGCAGCACCAGATCCGTCAGTGAGGATAAGTTGCAAATCGGTTTCCTCAAGAATAAATACTATTTTGACGAAATCTACGACGCTGTATTTGTCAAACCGCTTTACTGGTTCGCAGAGAACGTGGTTTACAAGTTGATGGATAAGGGTTTGATCGACGGCTTCCTGCACCTCTTCGGACCCGGAACGCAGGGACTCGGCTCGTTTGTCCGCAATAAATTTGATCTGCCCATTATCAACCGTTTCCTCGGCGACGGCTCGGCAGATGTCACGTATTGGGTTGGCGGCAAACTACGCGCCATCCAAACGGGCCGGACTCAACAATATCTCATGCTGGCACTGGTGGCGTTCATCGTCATCGGCGCATTGCTGTTCCTCTTTGTGCTGGCTTAGGAGTAAATGATGGATTTCATTGCTGCTCATCTTCTCTCGCTCATCCTTTTCATTCCTGCGTTGGCGGCCCTGGTTATGCTTTTCCTGCCGAAGGAGGAGGTCAAATTCCTGCGTTGGTTCGCGTTCCTGTCAAGCCTCGTTCCGTTTGCGCTTTCGCTCGTCGCCTGGTTCCGGTTCAGTCCCAGCCAGAGCGGGTTCCAATTCGAAGAATCATATCGATGGTACGAAGCGATCGGGTCCTCCATCCATTTGGGTGTGGACGGCCTCTCGCTTTCGATGGTTTTGCTGACGACGTTGCTCACACCGCTCGCGATCCTGGCCTCCTTCAGCATCAGCGACAAGGTCAAAGCCTATATGATGCTTTTCCTGTTCCTTGAAACCGGAATGCTCGGCGTGTTTATATCGTTGGACTTGCTTGTTTTCTTCGTCTTCTGGGAGATCGGCCTGGTCCCGATGTACTTTCTGATCAATCAATGGGGGAGCGCCAACCGCAACTATGCCTCGATGAAGTTCATGATCTACACCATGGGCGGATCGCTCGGCCTGCTGCTCGCGGTTCAATTACTTGGCGTCCTTTTTGGGACCTTTGACCTGCCTTCGTTGTATCAACAGTGGACGTCACTCGATCCTTCTTCCACGCTTCTCGGTATGTCTGCTTCTACTGTAAAGACCATAGCCTTTTGGGCCTTCACGATCGCCTTTGCGGTCAAGGTTCCGCTTTGGCCATTCCATACCTGGCTCCCTGATGCGCACACCGAAGCGCCGACGGCCGGTTCGATGATCCTGGCAGGCGTGCTGCTCAAATTGGGCGCTTATGGCTTCCTGCGCTTGATCCTTCCGCTGTATCCTGTTGAAGCGAAATTCTTTGCAGGCGCGCTGGCGTTCCTAGCCGTGGCCGCAATTGTCTTCGGCGCTTTTGCCTCCTACGCCCAAACGGACTTCAAGAGATTGGTCGCATATTCGTCGGTCAATCATATGGGCTTCGTGGTATTGGGTATCGCCGCGGCGGCTTTCGCTGTCGGGACAGAGGATGCGCGCATCGCCTTGAACGGCGCCATTCTGCAAATGTTCAATCACGGACTTTCGGCGGCAGGCATGTTCTTCCTGGTTGGTGTGATCTACGAACGAACGCACACGCGCGACCTCGAAAAGTTCGGTGGTTTATTCCCGCTGGTGCCTGTCTACGGTGGAATACTGATCTTTACCAGTATGGCGTCACTCGGCCTGCCCGGGCTGAATGGGTTTATCTCTGAATTTCTTGTGGTACGCGGTTCATTTGGCGTCGGTGTCAACGCGGTGCCTGCGATGGCAGTCTACACAGCAGTCGCAATGCTGGGTCTGCTTTTTACAGGCGCATATATTTTGAAGGGAATTAAAAAAGTTTTGCATGGCCCCATGAACGAACACTGGGCGCACGGCGAACATACTTTGACCGAGATCAACACGCGCGAGGTGATCGTGATGCTCCCGCTGATGGTGTTGATCTTGTGGATCGGTCTGTATCCGGCCTGGATACTGGACGTGATCAACAAAGCCGTGGTCATGCTTTTCTAAGAGGTGGCTGATGAATTTTCCTGTACTTAG
>DATHRQ010000259.1:0-29791 GCA_035465095.1 Anaerolineales bacterium
ATCCTGGGCAAAGTCGATCAGAATGGAATTGGTAAGTTTTATTTTATCGAAATATCGTATCCAATTATCATACGCCAGGATCTGCGTTGTGACGAGATTTGGCTCCAAACCAAAACTCTCGATGAAATCCTTGCTGAACGAAATCCAATTAATATCTGGATATGCGGCATACAGCGCATTGAAGTTGCCGACTGCGCCTGTCAATTTAGCCTCGAACTTGTGATTTGCTATTTCGTCACGGCTTTTCATCAAACGCGCGAGATAGACAGTGGTCTCTTTTCCCAGTGTCGTCGGCACAGCAGGCTGACCGTGAGTCCGCGCGAGCATTGGAGTGGCGCGATGTTTGTTAGCAAACTCAGTAAATGATGAGAGCAATTTATTTAGCGCAGGGAGCAGGGCTTGATCGCGCGAGTCTCTTAGCGCGATGGCTTGTGCGATGTTATTGACATCTTCGGATGTCAGCCCGAAGTGTATCCATTGGTGTAGTTCAGTTGGGAGTCGGTCACGCAGATAATATTCGATCGCTTTGACATCGTGTCGCGTCGTCTTTTCGTATTCCTGGATTTTGAAGGCATCCTCGTCGGAGAAGTCCTGTAGGTCAGGCTTGTAGCCTGACAAAGCGTCAGCGGGAATAATGCCGATTTTGGAAAGAGCAGCCAGATAGTCCAGTTCGAGGCGTGCGCGGGTGCGCAGGTAGGCAAATTCTGAGAAAAAATCCCGAAGTGCGGACGTCTGCTTTGCGTAGCGTCCATCCAGAGGGGAAAGGGCATGAAGACTCATCATCAAGCATTATAATTCGGGCGACCGAATTAAGAGGAGTGAATATGAAAATACTGTCAGATGTGGCTTTGACATACGATGATGTTTTACTGGTGCCGCAATATTCCGATGTGGACTCGAGGCGAACGCTTTCAACAAAAAGTTTAGTGACCAAAAAGATCACCCTGCAAACGCCGATCGTTTCTGCAAACATGGATGTTGTGACAGAGAGCGAGATGGCGATCACGATGGCGCGCCAGGGCGGGATCGGTATGATCCATCGTTTTATGACCATCGCCGAGCAGGCGCGTCAGATCGAGCGAGTGAAAAAGGTCGAGTCGTTTGTTGTGGACAGCCCCCTGACGCTGCGTGACACCAGCACCGTTGGCGATGTGAAACGGGTTGTGGACGAAACGGGCACGGGCGGGATCTTGATCCTGGATAAAACTGACAAATTGGTCGGCATCGTTTCGACCCGTGACCTGTTGTTTGAAGACGATGACGACAAGCCTGTGACCGAGATCATGACCCGCGACGTTCATTCGGCGCTGCCGGGCACCTCCCTGAAAGAAGCGGAGCGGCTGCTGCACGAATATCGGGTTGAGAAACTACCGCTGGTCGATGAAGATGGAAAGATCGCAGGCCTGGTGACGTTGAAAGACATCATGAAGATCACGCAGTATCCGAAAGCGACCAAGGATGCAAAGGGCCGTCTGGCCGTAGGCGCGGCGGTCGGTGTACGGGATATGGAAATGCGCCGCGTTGAATCTGCGCTGGAAGCTGGCGCTGACTGTATTGTGGTGGATATTGCGCACGGCGATTCGCATTTGGAGGTCGACATGATCAAAAATATCCGCCAGCACTTTCCTAACACGCAGATCGTCGGCGGCAACGTTGCGACAGCCGATGGAACGAAAAGATTGATCGATGCCGGCGTTGACGCGGTCAAGGTCGGTGTGGGGCCTGTTTCGATCTGTGTTACCCGACAGGTGGCTGGTTCGGGTGTTCCGCAATTGACGGCTGTCATGGAGTGCGCCGAAGCGGCGAGTCCACAAGGCATTCCGATCATTGCAGACGGCGGCATACGTCATCCCGGGGATGTGGCCAAGGCGATCGCGGCAGGCGCGCAGACGGTGATGATCGGTTCGATGCTGGCAGGCACGGACGAAAGCCCGGGCATGGTCATGACGCGCAAGGGTCATCGCTACAAAACGTCGCGCGGTATGGCTTCGTTGACGGCAAATATCGAGCGGAACAAACGTGAAGGCAATGACCTGACCCGTGAAGAGATCGAAGACTATGTGGCTGAAGGCGTGGAGGCGGCAGTCCCTTATCGCGGCAAGGCGCGTGAAGTGCTGATGCAGCTGATCGGCGGACTGCAATCGGGGATGAGTTACAGCGGCGCGCACTCGATCGAAGAGTTTCAGCAAAAAGCGACGTTCACACGAATGACGGGCGCAGGGTTGAAAGAGTCTGGTCCGCATGATGTGGAAGTACTAGGTTAGTAGGTTGCAGGTTTAAGGTTGGAAAGTTTAGATTTCAAGACTTTGAACCTTCAACCTTGAACCTTTAAACTGAATTGGAGATAAAATGACAAAACACGATAATCAAACCTGGGTTGAAAAAGACAAAAAACAATTACATCCAACGTACCATCCGACATCACACGCCAATCCGCTGGTGATCGAGCGAGGGGAGGGTGTCTGGCTCTACACCGCCGACGGACAAAAGATCCTCGACGGCATGGCGGGGCTGTGGAACGTCAACGCCGGCTATGGACGGGAAGATCTTGCCAAAACCGCCTACGACCAGATGAAGGAACTGGCCTTCACATCCAATTTTTCAGGAATGACGAATCTTCCATCCATTCAACTTGCAGACAAACTGGCAGGCTTTGCCTACGCTGGATTGAATACAACCTTCTTTACCTCGGGCGGTTCCGAGTCAAATGACTCGGCTTTCAAGACTGCCCGCTATTACTGGAAGCGTAAGGGTAAGCCTGGAAAATATAAGGTAATCGCACGCAGGGGCGCCTATCACGGCGTGACAATGGCAACAACATTTGCCACGGGTTTGGAAAAATATCAGACAATGTTTGGTCCCGCGCCGGAAGGATTTGTCCACATCCCTGGGCCGAACCCTTATCGCTACGAGGGCGAATTGAAGGACGGAGAGACGGTCGGTCAGGCAGCGGTGCCGGAGTTGGAAGAAGCCATCCTGCGGGAAGGCGCGGATACGATTGCTGCTTTCATCGCGGAGCCTGTGATGGGTGTTGGCGGCGTGATCGTGCCGCCTGACGACTACTTCCCATTGGTGCGCGCGATCTGTGATAAGCATGGAATTCTGTTTATCGCCGATGAGGTCATCACAGGTTTCGGGCGCACGGGCGAGTGGTTCGCGCTCAAACATTGGGGCGTGAAACCTGACATCCTTTCGTTTGCCAAGGCCATTACAAGCGGATACGCTCAATTGGGCGGCATCCAACTCTCAGACGAGATCCGCGAGACGATTGAATCTGCAGCAGAGTCTGAAGCGTATATGCACGGCTTTACGTATTCAGGTCATGCGATGGCTTGTGCTGTGGGATTAAAGAATCTCGAGATCATGGAATCTGAGGATTATCCAAAACGCGCAAAAGAACTTGGGGTACGTCTGCTCGATGGCTTGAAAACACTGGAAGAATTCTCTTTCGTCGGCGATGCGCGCGGACTGGGTCTGGTCTGCGGCGTGGAAATCGTTTCTGATAAAGAGTCAAAAACCGCCGACCCTACCATGACAGGCAAAATATTCAAAGCCGCCCAACAGCATGGATTGCGCACACGTCCGCTGGGGAATGTGCTGGCCTTCTCGCCTCCACTTTCGATCATTGAAGAGGAAGTGGATGAGATCGTCAAACGCCTCGGCGCGGCGATGGATGGGGTTGCGTAACCATCGGTGGTTGAGTAGGGCGAAGCCCGTATCGAAACCACCTGATAAACAGAATCGTTTCGCTTATTTACTGGTTTCGATACGCCTTCGGCTGACGATTCAGGCTACTCAACCAGCGGTGTATCCTTAAATTATGTCCGTATACCTCCACGATATCCCTCTGTCCCAGGCGCAGGATCGATTGAAGCAGGCGCTTCAAGATGTGAATTTATGGCATGTCCTGGGGAGCGAATCGATTCCACTCGATGAAAATGCATTAGGGCGTGTTACGTCAGAACCGATCTGGGCGAAGACGTCCTCGCCGCATTATCATGCCTCCGCGATGGACGGATTCGCTGTCCGCGCAGTTGCGACCAACGGCGCGATGCCATCAACGCCAATCACGTTGCATATCGGGCTACAGGCTGAATACGTGGACACCGGCGATCCCTTACCCGATTGGGCGAACGCAGTTATTCCGATTGAGAATGTTGAATCGCTGGACGAACAAGGGCAGATCACGGAAGCCGTTCGCGAGCCAGCTTCGATACGTATAAGAGCATCGGTTGCACCGTGGAGCCATGTCCGGCCGCTGGGCGAGGATATTGTTGCCACACAATTGGTGCTGCCGGCCGGGCATGTTCTTAAACCAGTGGATTTGGGCGCCATCGCTGCAGCGGGATATGAAAACATCAGCGTTGCACGAAAGCCAAAGGTGGCCATCATACCGACGGGAACGGAACTCGTCCACATCGGAAGCGAACTTAAGGCGGGAAATATCCTCGAATACAATTCACTTGTCCTTGCGGCGCAGGTCAAATCCATGGGCGGCGAACCGACGCGCTATCCGATCACGAAAGACGATCTTGAGCTGATCTGCGTGCGCGTTCAGGAAGCCGCACAGGAACACGATCTGGTCTTGCTCAATGCCGGCTCCTCGGCAGGCGCAGAAGATTTCTCGGCAAAGGTTGTTGAGAAGTTGGGGCAGCTGCTTGTGCATGGCGTGGCTGTTCGCCCCGGGCATCCTGTCATTCTTGGTATTATTGCGAGGAGCGAAGCGACAAAACAACATCTAGTAACTGGCAAGAAAGAGATTGCTTCGGACAGTCCCTCGACTACGCTCCGCTCCGTTCAAGACGGAAGCCCTCGCAATGACATTCCGATTATCGGCGTTCCTGGCTATCCCGTCTCTGCCGCGCTGACAGTCGATATCTTCGTCGAGCCTCTCATCGCCAAATGGCTTGGACGCAGGCCGAACAAGCTCCCCACGGAATCTGCGACCCTTACACGCAAGATCGTCTCACCTCCTGGTGACGATGATTTTGTACGCGTAGCGGTCGGAAGGGTTGGGGATAAACTTCTCGCTGCCCCGTTATCGCGTGGCGCTGGCGTTATTACCTCGCTTGTTCAGGCGGATGGGCTGGCGCTCATCCCAAGCGGCACACAGGGCATGGAAGCGGGTGAGAAGGTGCAGGTTCGTATGTATCGCAGCCAGGCGGAAATCGATGCAACCATTCTCTCCATTGGGTCGCATGATCTCACGCTGGACCTGATGGCGCAGTTCCTTGCCGAACACGATCGCAGACTCGCTTCTGCAAACGTGGGCTCGCAGGGTGGGCTTGTGGCGCTCAGGCGCGGAGAGGCGCATTTTGCCGGCTCGCACCTGCTCGACCCTGAAACGGGCGAATATAACATTTCACACATCCGTCAGTACATGCCGAATATTCCCGTCCGCGTTGTTGCGTTGGTGATGCGTGAGCAGGGTCTGATCGTGGGCAGGGGAAACCCAAAGGGGATAAAAAGCCTGAGAGACCTCAGCAGGCCTGAGGTCCAGTTCGTGAACCGGCAGCGCGGCGCAGGTACGCGCGTTTTGCTTGATTATCATTTGAATTTGATGGCAATTTCGCCAAGTTCCATTGAGGGTTATCAGCAGGACGAGTATACTCATCTCGGCGTTGCGGCGTCGGTCGCATCAGGGCGCGCAGATTGTGGACTCGGGATTGCCGCAGCAGCACAGGCGTTGGATCTGGATTTTGTGCCGCTGTTTCAGGAACGCTACGATCTGGTGATCCCAAAACAGTTTGCAGATGAAGAACTGCTGGCGCCTCTTTTCGGCCTTCTGACTGATTCAGCATTTCGAAAAGCCGTTTCTCAACTGACAGGATACGATGTGTCCGTGATGGGCACGATAATTTTGGAGGAGTAGATGACCGAAGGTTTGATCATTGACGATAATCGTCAAACAGCGGATGCGTTGAACCAAATGCTGAGGGTGTTGGAAGTCGATGCCCGCCTTGCCTATGGTTCGAGTCCAGCCATGGATGTAATTGCAGCAGGCTTCACGCCGGACTTTATTTGTCTGGATATTAATATGCCAGGTGTGGACGGAACCGAAGTGCTTGCATACCTGAGGCGTGAACCGCGCCTGACAGATATTCCTGTGATCGTCATCACGTCTGACGACCAGCCGGAGACACGCGAAAAAGTGATGAAACTTGGCGCGGCGGCCATCATCATCAAACCTGCCACAATCGATTCGTTGGAGGAAGCGCTGAAGACTTTAAAGCTGCTTACATAGCAGATTCGGTGTTTAATAATCGCGCCGCCACTCGATCCTTAAAGTGGTGGTTTTTGTTGTCAGGGCAGGTCGTGCGGGTATAATAAACAAAAACGAGGATAACGATGCCGATCTCTGCTGGAATCCCTGCCCCTGATTTTGAACTCCTGGACGATACAAATACACCGCGAAAGCTCTCAGAGTTTCGAGGGAAAAATGTAGTGCTTTATTTTTACCCGAATGATGATACACCCGGGTGCACAAAAGAAGCCTGCAATTTCCGCGATGATTACTCTGCATACGAAGAAGCCGGTATCACGATCCTCGGTGTCAGCGCAAACAGTGTCGAATCGCATGTAAAATTCAAGAAGAAGTATGCTCTGCCTTTTCCCCTGCTTGTCGATGAGGGGCACAAAGTATCAGACCTTTATGGGGTATGGGGACCAAAAAAGTTCATGGGCAGGGAGTATGAGGGGATATTGAGGACGACATTCCTGATCGATGGTAACGGAAATATTATTAAAGTGTTTGAAAATGTAAGGCCCGCTGAGCATAGTGCAGAAGTGCTGGATGCTTTTGGTGTCACGGCATAATAAGAGTTGTTTTGTCCACTTTTGGAAAAGTTAATTTAGGATATATGTAAGAAACTTTGGTAAAATTCTGCGGTTGCGAACCGGGAAAAGTTACCCGTTCGATATTGTAATAGGAGAGAGTGCGTATGCTACATTTTTTGGTTGTGGGAATTCTGGTCATTGTAGTGGCGATCCTCGCATATTTTGGGGTGAACATCCTTTGGGTCATGCCCGATCAAGCCAGCGTGCAGGCGGTCTCGATCGACTGGTTGTGGAATATCCAAATGATCGCCATGTCGTTCCTTTTTGCCGTGATCGTTGTTCCGATGATTTACAGCCTGATCGTATTTCGCCGCCGCAAGGGCGATACAGGCGAGGGCGAACATTTTGAGGGCAATACCAATCTAGAGATCGGGTGGACGATCGTCCCATTAATTGCTGTGCTGACGATGGCCTACATAGGTGCCGGCAGCCTGGCGGATGTCCGTCGGGGAGATCCGGATGCTATGGTCGTGAAGGTGACAGGCATTCAATGGTCGTGGAAATTTGAATACGAGAACGGCGTTGTTTCTGATGAGCTGCATCTTCCAGTTGGCAAGCAGGTGCTTTTGCAAATGACGTCTACAGATGTTATACATTCTTTCTGGGTGCCTGAGTTCCGCGTCAAACAGGACCTGGTGCCCGGACGTATCACTGAATTGCGCATTACACCGACAACTGTTGGCAATTACAGCGTTGCCTGCGCAGAGTTGTGCGGCACATCTCATTCATACATGGTCAAGCCCGTCTTTGTTTCTCAAGAGGCTGAATTCACTGCATGGCTGGATGAACAGGCCGCTTTGGCAGCAGCGCTGGATACGCCGGAGGCGCGCGGCGAGGCACTTGTTGCGGCAAACGGGTGTGTTGCCTGTCACTCGATCGATGGCACTGCGTCCAACCTTGGCCCTACCTGGTTCGGACTGGCCGGTTCCCAGGTCACACTGGCTGACGGCACAACTGTGATCGCAGACGACGACTTCCTTTTCGAGTCGATCCATGATCCGCAGGCAACCATTGTGGCTGGCTTTGAGAATCAGTTAATGCCCGCATTTGGCTTCACAGACGAGCAGATTTTAGATATTGTCGCGTATATCAAGACGCTGAGATAACTGGTGGAGGAGAAAGAATAATTATGAAAAGAAAAAACTCATTAGGAAGCGGTTTCCTGTTCCTGCTGATCGCTGGCGTGGTGGGATATGGCGTCGGCCTGGGGCTTGACCTGCTGGTGACCGGGCGGCCGCATTTCTCGGGTTCGGTCCCGTCGGCATTTACCATCCTGTTTGCCTTTACCGCTTTCTTTTTTGGAATCTATGGATATCACGGTATCACACGCGGACTTGTGTTTCAGATCGTTGGAACACTGGTCGGCGGTTTTTTTGTTACGGGTATCCGCGCTTTAATGGGCCTCTCCCTTTTCGGTGGTTTCTTCTTCACCGAACCTGCCTGGGTGTTTGGTGGCCTTGTTGGCACGGTATCCTTCCTGTTTGGTGTCGGCGTGATGAGCGACTGGGTCAAATGGGCGCGTGGAATCGATACACCCGACCATCATGAAGATGAACCAGGTTGGCAAAAATACTTTGGCGTCTCTCTCGACCATAAAGTGATCGGTATTCAATACACGGTTACTGCCCTGTTCCTGATCGCGGTCGGTGGATTATTTGCCCTGATCTTCCGTACGGAACTTGCCGCCTCGGGACTTCAGTTTCTCAATGTGGATATGAGCCTCTTCGGCCAGAACGGACCGCAACTCTACAATACGTTGATGTCCCTGCATGGCATGATCATGATCGTTTCGATCCTGCTCGGTGTATCGGGCATCATGAACTACGTGGTTCCCCTGGTGATCGGCGCGCATGACATGGCTTTTCCGCGTATGAATGCCTTTGCATTTTGGGTGGCTGTTCCGGCCTCCGTATTGCTGCTGATGGCGCTGGTCCTGGGCGGTTTTGATACGGGTTGGACGGGCTATCCTCCGCTTTCTGCAAAGGCGCCAGTGGGGATGCAGATGTTCTTCCTCGGCGTTTTCACTGCAGGTTGGTCGTCGATATTGGGCGCATTGAACGTGATTGCCACTGTCATCCGTATGCGTGCCAAAGGCATGACAGCCTGGCGTCTACCGATCCTGGTGTGGGCATCCATCGCCACCTCCATTATCGCTCTCACCGCCACGCAGTTGATCGGTCTCTCGTTCCAATTGGTGATGTTCCAGCGTTTGTTCGGCATGGGCTTCTTCGACCCGGCGAAGGGCGGTAACCCTGTTCTCTTCCAACACCTTTTCTGGTTCTACTCTCACCCCGCGGTGTATGTGTTCGTTCTGCCCGGTTTGGGCGTGATCTCTGAACTTCTACCGGTCTTTGTCCGTAAGCCGTTGTTCGGATATCGCTGGATCGCCATGTCCTCGCTCGGTATTGCGCTGGTCGGCTTTGTTGTCTGGGCGCATCACATGTTCACATCAGGCATGAACGAATACCTGCGTGTGCCCTTCATGTACAGCACATTGCTGGTGGCTGTGCCGACGGGCGTCAAGTTTTTCTCTTGGGTGGCGACGATCTGGAAGGGAAAGATATCGACTCCCACGCCTATGCTGTTCGTCCTCGGAGCGATCTTTGTCTTCCTCTTGGGCGGTCTTACCGGACCTCCGAACGCGACTGTCTCCGTTGACCTTCACCTCCACGACACCTATTTCATCGTCGGCCACTTCCACGACACCATCTTCGGCGGATTTGTCTTTCCATTCTTTGCGGCGCTCTATTACTGGTACCCAAAGGCGACCGGCCGCCGCATGAACGAGTTCTGGGGCAAGGTCCATTTCTGGCTGATGACCCCTTCGTTCCTCATCTTGACCTTCGGTATGATGCGCATTGGTCTGTTGGGCATGCGCCGCCGCATCGCGGACTATGACGCGGCTCTTGGCCTTGATTTCACCCACTTGATCCTGACTATTTGTGCGTTTGGTATCGCCATTTCGGTCTTGATCTTCTTCATCAACTTCTTCCACAGTTTGAAGAATGGAGAAGTGGCCGAAGGCAACGTGTGGGATTCACGCTCGCCTGAGTGGCTGGTTCCGTCGCCGATGCCTGTGCATAATTACGAAGTTCCGTTCGAGGTTGTTGGCGAGCCGTATGACTACGGTCTGGAAGGTTCGAAATATGTTGAATTTGTCCCCAATGAGGGCGGCAAACATTAATTGGGGAGAAAGAATTCAATGACACATACACACGATAGTAAGTCCATGTTGAGCCAGGGCGTTTTCATCTTCGTCTATCTGGCGGTATTGACAGCCCTTGAATTTTTTGTTGCCGTAACCTTCCAATCGGTTGTGGTCCTGGTGGTGGTGGCGCTTGTCAAGGCTGTTTTGGTTGTCTACTACTATATGCACATCTATCAGCTGAATGCTGAGAATGAAGGCGACGAAAATTCGTACGCATACAAAACCGGCACAAACCGTCTGGGACTGTGGCTGTTTTTGATCTCCGACTCATTCGTCTTTGGCGGGTTGATGGTCATGCGCATGAACTTGCTCGGTCTCACCCGCCCGCACTTGAACCAGACTCTTGGTTTAATTGTGACGGCGGTACTGCTCGTCTCATCCTTCTTTATGAACCGCGGCGAAACAATGATGAAGAACGGAAACCGTAAGGGGTTTCTGAACAATACTCTTATCACATTTATTTTGGGACTGGGCTTCTTCATCGGCGTGGTGGCTGTCGAGTGGCGTCTGGCAGCACACGAAGGGCTGACGGCTTCTTCAGGCCCTGCGGGAGCAGCGTTCTACATGATGACCGGTATGCACGCCTTTCACGTTCTCACCGGTTTGATCTTCCTTGCGATTGTTTGGGTCAACGGCCGGAAAGGCTTGTATGATGAGAGACACTACCCGGTCGAGGCGGCTGCCGTGTACTGGCATTTCGTCGATGTGGTGTGGATATTCTTCTACCCGGCGCTGTACCTGATCGGAACGGTCGTTGGGTAGCATCGGCAGGATATGAGAACCCAATAAGAGTTGATCGATCAGGGCGACCGAGGAATGGTCGCCCTGATTTTTTGGTGTAATATTAATTTGGTTGATCAGAATATAAGAAATAAGGAACCATGGATCGAAAAATACTTTTCGTCGGGCTTGGCTCGCTATTATTGGTGGCTCTCGTAACACTTGGTGCGTTTCTCTTTGGTAAACCCGAATCGTTTCGTGGAACAACGTACGTAGAGCCGTATCCACAGGCGTCAGAGATCGCGTTGACCCGGGCTGATGGCAGCAGCTTCCAGCTGAGTCAGACGCGCGGGAAGATCGTCCTGTTGTTTTTTGGGTACACATCCTGCCCGGATGTATGTCCCACCACGCTGGCTGAACTGAATCAGGCTTTGGAAAAATTGGATCAAAACGAAAGAGACAGGGTGCAGGTGGTGTTTGTTACTGTTGACCCTGAGCGGGATACCCCCGAGCGTGCCCAGGTTTATGTAAATAATTTCAACCCTGATTTCATGGGATTGAGTGGTACTGAGTCTGAATTGACCAAAGTTTGGGATGATTATGGCGTGTTTCGACAAATCGTCGAGGGTTCATCTGCAGCAGGCTATCTTGTAGATCACACTGCGCGTGTGACCTTGATCGATGGTGATGGGAATTTGCGTGTATCGTTCGGATTCGATACGCCGATTGATGATATCGTCCACGACCTCAAACTTGTTATGAAAGAACAATAATGCCGCCACTCAATATCATATTGAAACGCTTTGCCATCTCGCTCTTGATCGGTTTGGCGTTGGGTGTCGCGGTCAGCGAAATCCCATTTTTGTTCCTGCGCGAAACAGCCCGCCCGCCGCAGGAGATCGTTCTCACCATCCCGAACGGCACTGCCGAGCAGGTGGCGCGCGGCGAGCAGCCGCCGACCATCCCTGAGAATATGACATTTGTGGTTGGGGATGTATTTGTTGTGAAGAACGAAGATTCGGTGGATCACAAACTTGGTCAGTTATGGATACCCGCCAATTCGTCTGCGCAATTGGCGCTCGAGCAGGAGGCCAGCCTGGCGTTCGAGTGTACCTTCCAGCCTGGTAATTATTTTGGCCTGGATGTGCGTGAGCCATTAACGACCAGTACGCGCATCTTCGGCATTTTGTATGCGGGGCTCCCGATGGCTGTTCTGATCGCGCTGTATAGTCTTATCATCCCTGTCAAGAAAACTGAAAATGCTCCTGCATAAAATGTTCAGCCGTAAGTGGTGGTTCACGACCCTGCTCGTGCTTCTTGGCACCGCGCTTTGCGTCCGCCTGGGTATCTGGCAGTTGGATCGGCTGGAAGGGCGGCGCGAATTTAACGCACAGGTCGAATCCATGCGTGCCATGAACCCGTTGGATTTGAACGCTGATGAGATTGACGCCGTTGAAGATATGGAATGGCGAGCAGCGACAGCAACCGGGGAATATGACTTTGCGAATCAGGTCGCTTTACGGAATCGCTATAACGGTAACCAATACGGATACCATTTATTGACCCCGCTTCGTTTCTCAAGGACGGCTGTTCTCGTCGACCGGGGCTGGGTCCCCGCTGACGGCAACTCTGCGCCCGACGACTGGCGCAAATACGACGAGGTGAGCGTGGTAACGGTCACGGGGCAGATACGGCTTGGGCAGGGTAAACCAGCCTTCGGCGGAGTCGCCGACGCGCTGCCTGCGGACGGGAGTCTGCTGTGGGTGTGGAACAATGCCGATATCGAGAGGATCGCGCTCCAGATGCCGTATCCAATTCTGAACGTTTATATCCAGCCCGATGTGAACCCAGAGGATGACGTGCCGCCCATTCCGTTTCAGCCCGAGGTCGAGTTGACAGAAGGCTCGCACTTTGGGTATGCTTTGCAATGGTTCACGTTCGCGACGATCTTGTTCGTTGGATATCCATTTTATTTAAGGAAACAGGAATGAATTTTTCGCTGCGTTCTTCTTTTGCAAAATATGTATTCGTGTTGTTTATTGCCGTTCTGGCATTGACAATTGCCGGGCGGGTTGTGTCCTTGACCGGTGCAGAAGCCTACTGCAGGGGTTGGCCGATTTGCACGCCCACCGCACCTGAAGGCTGGGTGAAAATTGCGCACATCTCCTTGGTTGGAATTGCATCCTTACTTATGATCGCCTTATTTCGCAAGGCCTGGCGCGAACAACGCGATCAACGTGTGATACTGCCGCTTACGACCATGCTTGCCGTCATGTTCTTCGGGCAGGCGATGATCGGTGCTATTCAAATATCAGCAGCCAATATGGGGCATCTGGTATTCCTGCATAGGCTGACGACCTACGCATTGTGGATTTCATTGCTTCTGCTTGTCTACGCTTCGGGCGTTTTGGTTCAAGATGAAACGAAATCGTATAGCGGTGACAGAAAGCAGCGGACGAAAGATTTCTTTGCCCTGTCGAAGCCATTGATCGTAGGTCTGCTGTTGATCACCACCTACGGCGGGCTTGTCATCGGCGGAAAGGAATGGCCCTCCTTTTCACTGACCATGTGGACGTTATTAGGCGGCGCCCTGGCAGCCGGCGGCTCGAGCGCACTCAATCAGTACATCGACCGCGAGCTTGATAAAAATATGCAGCGCACCGCCAAACGCCCCATGGCGGACGGCCGCCTGACGCATGCAGAGGGTCTGGCGTTTGGGTTGGGCTTGTCGCTGGTAAGTTATTATATCCTTGCCGTTTTTGTGAATCCATTGGCGGCATTGCTGTCGCTTGCGGGAATCATTTATTATGTGATCCTGTACAGCATCTGGCTAAAAAAGGCCACCGTTCAAAACATCGTTATTGGCGGCGGGGCGGGAGCGATCCCTCCGCTGGTTGGGTACGCCGCCGCAACCGGTAGGCTCGACCTGACAGCCTGGATCCTGTTTGCTATCATTTTTATGTGGACGCCTCCGCATTTCTGGGCGTTGGCCATTGTCCGTATGAAGGATTATGAAAAAGCAGGCGTGCCCATGATGCCGGTCGTCCGCGGTGAGTTGGAAACCCGCAAACAGATACTTGTGTATACGATTGAGTTAGTGATCGTTACCCTCTTGCTCCCCATCCTCAACCTTGCGGGGACAGTCTATCTGGTCTCTTCCCTGGTATTGGGCGGTGCATTGCTGTACGCGGCCTGGGCGGTATGGAAATACGGCGGTAACAAACTGGCCTGGCGCATGTATAAATGGTCTAGTTCATATCTCGTATTCATATTTGTTGCCATCGTGATCGATTCTGTCTTGTAGAAAGTTGTCTTGATCCAGGCTCCGGGCTAGAACAGCCCGGAGTTTTTGTTATGCATGCATGTTAGAATTTTCGCATATCAACATGGGAAAACTGGAATGAAGAAATCCATTACGCGCGGTGAATGGTCGACCTTAATCCTATTTCTTGCAATCATATTCGGGGCGTTTGTTCGGTTTAATCCAACCATCCTTGCGGGGTTTGCGATCAATGATGGGGGGATGTTTTCAGTCATGATCGACGACCTGCGGAACAACGGATACCTGATCCCTGCGTTCACCAGCTACAATCGATTTGATATTCCGTATGCATATCCTCCATTGGGGTTCTATGTGGGGGCGATCACATCCGATCTTTTTGGCATGGATGCCCTTCAAGTGGTGCGCTGGCTGCCGGCGTTCTTTGCTACGTTATCCATTCCTGCCTTCTATTTGCTGGCGCAGCGACTGCTGAAAAATAAATATCAGGCATCCCTCGCATCCCTGATATTTGCGCTTATGCCGCGTGCGTTTTTCTGGTTTATCATGGGCGGCGGTCTGACGCGTTCTATGGGTCAGTTCTTCATGCTGCTGGGATTATGGGCAATTGTCCGTTTATATGCTGAAAACCGCTGCGCGGACATTTTTCTTGCAGGTTTGTTCAGCGGCCTGGCAATTCTGAGTCACCCTGAAGCGGCTGTCCATATCTTCATATCTGCATCAATTCTTTGGCTGATGCTTGCTCGCAACCGAAGATCGTTCATGTCATCTTTACTCTTCGGGCTGATTGTTCTGACGGTCTCCCTGCTGTGGTGGGCGACTGTGATTCGTTATCACGGCGTTGAGCCTCTTCTTAGCGCGACGCAAACCGCCGGGAACGCCCTGGCGATCTTCCATCTCCTTTTTCTTGTTTTTGCAGAAGAACCTTACGTGACGTTTATTACCGTGCTGGCCGTGATCGGAATCTTTCACCGCTTCGTCCGCAGGGATTATCTGCTTCTGTTATGGATGATCGTTCCCTTCCTTTTGTCTGGGAGAAGCGCAACAAACCTCGTCATTGTTCCGTTCGCGATGCTGGCTGCCGTCGGGTTGGGAGAAGTCCTTTTGCCTGCGTTGCAGGCATCAGTTAAGGGTGATTCGACACCTGTTGCAGGCATCTCTCAGGTGGAAAGAAACGTCACGATATATTTGATCCTTTATCTTGTCTTTTCCGCTTATCAATTTGGGTTTCAACTCTCGAGTGCATCGCTGCTCAAATCCGATTTGGATGCGATGAGGTGGGTAAACGAAAATACGCCGGCTGAATCCCGTTTCCTAGTTTTGACCGGTACCACGTCTGTAGCCTGTGATGCTGTGTCCGAATGGTTCCCTGCGATTGCAGAACGACACAGCCCGTACACCATCCAGGGACAGGAATGGTCTCTTAGTGAGAAGTTTAAAGGTTTCATCACGCAGACAGTTGAGTTGCAGGCATGCGTATACGATGACATTACCTGCCTTGATGAGAAATCAGGGTTGCAGGGAGTTGATTATGTGTATTTGGAGCGACGATTATCCGTGAATAATTGCGATCTACTTGATTCCGGCACTGAGTTTAGGTATTTTCTTGAGCAGATGCAGACAGATGATCGATTTGAGTCTGTGTATGAGAATGATGGAAGTATGGTGTTTAAAGTGCGTTAGCCTAAGGCTTGCGTAATATGACGGCGGTATCGTCCTCGTAGAGGATCACCCAATTATTTTCGAGGAGAGTGCCTTCGAGCGGTTGATCGTTTTGCGTTATAACCCAACTCACATTGTATTTTGAAAGCACATCTTCCCAGCCTAATTGCAATGATTCAACCTGCACATATTCGCGACTTAATGCCTCGCCGTAAAAATCGGTTTGTCCGTCGATGAATACCTGCTGTTCGGGCCAGAGACGGTAGAGCAAATATCCGCCCCAGGTAAAGAAATTGAACATCTTTCCTTCCTGTGGATTGGAATTCAGCCAGTTGACCGCGTCCACAGGGAAGGCGCGTGGGTTGAACCTGATTGCAGGATTTTGAAGAACGGTAAACAATACAAGGACGATCGCGAGAATATTAAACGCAAATCCTCTCAGTCCTTTTTCAATGTTCGCAAAATTTTGTTCGATGCGAAGCATTGCTTGTGAGTCTTTGATATTTTCTTGAATAAGTTGTCCAAGGTAGGGTGCCGTGACAATGGCGAAAATGGGTATATTACGTGCGTTGTAAAGACTTAGCGCTGCCCATCCGACAAGCAGAAATACTTCATGTATTTTGAGTTTTCCTTTGAAGCCATGTGCTAAAAAGAAAAGTAAGAGCATGATGAGGAACGGCCAGGTGCTGGAAGTGTGGAAATCGGGTGATTTGTATTCGATGGTTCTATCCACGAGGAAGCGGCTCCCAAAATAGCCGACACTTGTATCCCATAAACGCCACCCAACAGGGTTGATCAGTGTAACAGCCAGGGAGGATAACCCGATGGTCAATAATCTTTTACCCTCAGATTTTGTTTCCTCGTTTTGGATGAAATTCCATATCCAACCTGCAAAGAATGCAAACCAGATTGCGAAGCCTGCGATGAATGCTCCGTGTGTATTGGCCCAAATTACCATGATGATGGGAAACTGCCACCACTTTGACGATCTGTTGTCGAGCAGATACGTCCATACGGCGACGAATAGAAAGGTGAATATATGAGGACGTGTAAGCCAATGCAGGTTGGATGCGAATGCGGCAAGAACGGTTACCGTGAATGCAACGAAGCGGAAAACATTCCTCTTCAGCATTTCGCGGAAAGTAAGCGTAAACGTGATCGCAATTACGAATGAGGCAAGCAAGACCACACCATCCAAACCTGTTATTTGGTGGGCGGCTGCGAATAGCAGTTGGGCGAGCCATTCGTGCGGCACGATGGGTTCACCTGTCATCGTATGAGAAAATATGTCATAAAGGGGAATTTCCCGATTCTCGATGATGTAGTTGCCGATCGTAATATGGCGACCGATATCCCCGTCTGTGTTGAGCATGGAGGCCCCCTGGAGGGAGGCAGAGAATACTATTATGAAGAACAGAACATCCTGAATACGTGGAAACAGTTGTTTCATCGTGCAATTGTAATCAAAAATGCGACCCCGTCTAAACGGGGTCGCATTTGAATTTATTCTCCCAGATAATCGCGCAATTTTCTGCGGATGGTGGGGTGCCGCAAGCGGCTCAAAGCCTGTGCCTCGATCTGGCGCACGCGTTCGCGGGTAACGCCCATCTTGCGACCGACCTCCTCGAGCGTATAAGCCTGGCCGTCAAGCAAGCCATAGCGCAACTGCAAAATGCGTACTTCACGCGGGGGCAGTCCGTTCAATACGTCGCCCAGATGTTCTTTCAGTAAGTTGTAAGTGGCGGTTTCGTCCGGCGGGGGGGCCTCGTCGTCTTCGATGAAATCGCCCAGGACAGAATCTTCTTCATCGTCGGTCGGCGTTTCGAGTGAAAGCGGACGGCGCGCAACCTGGATCATATTCTCGATCTTCTTGGGCGGTACATCCAGGGCTTCGGCCAATTCCTCCACGCTCGGTTCGCGTCCGAGGCGCTGTGTCAGTTGATGTTGTACGCGCAGCAACTTGTTGATCTGATCGCCCATGTGCACAGGCACACGGATCGTACGTCCCTGATCGGCGATGGCGCGTGTCACAGCCTGACGTATCCACCACGTGGCGTAGGTCGAGAACTTGTGGCCGCGGCGGTAATCGAACTTTTTGGTCGCACGGATGAGACCGATGTTTCCCTCCTGGATCAGGTCGAGGAAGGGAACGCCACGTCCCATGTATTTTTTGGCGACCGATATAACCAAACGCGAGTTTGCGGTGATGAGATGTTCACGTGCAGACCAGCCGTCCTCGATAAAACTGCGAAGCTCGGTGCGACGGCGCGGCGTAACCTTGCCCTTTGCTAGTTCTTCACGAGCCTCACGCCCACGTTCGATGCGCTGGGCGAGGGCGACTTCCTCGTCGGCGGTAAGCAGGGGAACGCGGCTGACTTCTTTGAGGTATAGACCGATCGTATCGTCTGTATCTATGTTTGCCAGGTAATCTTCAAGCGCGGGATTCTCTTCTTCCTCCTCTTCTTCAGAAGATTCCACAGCCACCAATTCATCCTCACTGGGCTCGGTGAGGTTGGCATCCTCAACAAAGGGAATTCCTGCGCTCAACAGCGCGGAGAATGCCTCTTCCAGTTGTTCAACGTCCTGTTCTGCTTCGGGAAAGAAATGGAGGATGTCGTCTAGAGTAATATAGCCCTTTTGACGCCCCATTTCAACGAGGCGCGCAATTGCGGGAAACTCTTCTTCATCCACCATCAAAATTTTATCTACATCCATTCCTTTTTGACCATTTCCTTTTATATTTGTTACAGAATACACTTTTTTTAGTTGAAATGCAATACTGTTTCGTTACTGTTTTATGACGCCGCAGGTTACCAAATGTTACGGTTGAGGTGTGGCGGTTGGTGCAGGATCAACTTCAGTCGGGGAAAGAGGCGGTGCTTCAGTCGCCAGATAAGGCGGATTCGTCAGGAATCCAATGAGCACGTCCAACCCCGCGTTGCTGACAATTAGAACATCATCTTCTTGGCCTTGACTTGCATAGTATCCGCTTTCTGTAGGTGTTAGAACACCAATATCTATAATTCGTTCCACATCGCCGCTGAATTGCATGGTCAGGGTGTATTCAGGATCAGCCAGACCGACGGCATCTTTTGAAAGCCCTTGGATGCGGTCCAACACGCGGACGGTTGTAAGCTGACCGGCTGCCGCTTCGACCGTCCCCTGATCTGCTGAGGCTTCGGTCGGCTTTGTCAACACCCAGGCATTTTCTGCATTACGAGCCAATTCGACGATATCGCCAGTTTTCGACTCGATACGTATACTGGTTGGAATCCCGTCGGTTGAATCGAACAAGTACTCAATCGACTCCTGAGTGAAGGCCGGTTCTTCAAGATCAGTTTCAGGAATACGATTATTGAGAGAATTATACAAGCCTGCCAGTATAACCAGCAGCAGGATATAGATGACTGTAGAGCGGCGCATGTCAGCCTTGTTTGCGGCGCGCGTACCACGTTGCAGCGCCCATGATAACGATCGCGAGAGGGATGATGCAAACCGCCCCGGCCAGCATAAGCAGGCGCTGGAATACGCCCGGCGGAACAAAGGTGCGAGTTGTAGGCGCTACGGACGACAGGGCGATCAGTTCCTCTTTTTCCGCACTCCAATCGATTGCGTTGACCAGCAGATCGCCATTGCCTGAAAATTTAAAATTGGCGTCTGCTGCGAAGGATGAGTTGCCAATCACCAAAACGCGGCCAGATGTTGTGTTGTTTTCGGCGGCAGCTGCCAGCAGCATGGGGCCCACCACCTCAGTGGCGGGGTCATAGGCTGGTTGCCCGGCTTCGATGCTGGCCACATCCAACTCGCCCCAGGCCTGGTCGGTGGTGTAGATCAGGTCAGTAACTGTCACATCGGGTACGTCGAAGGAGGCAGTCAGGCTCCTGGCAAATGGGAAAGTGACACCGACGCCGCTCATCTTTTCCGTGATCGGATGTTGAGTGTATTCAAAAGCGGTTGCATTGTATGGCGATGATGGAGATTGCGTGTCGATCACGATGTCATCGTTGAGCGTGATGCCCCATTCTGCGGACAGATAGTCTGCGAGCAGGTCAGGATCTTCACCATAGTTTGTTAGCGCAACCGGGTTTTCCAAAACAACCAGTGAGCCGCCTGATCCCAGATAGGTTTTCAGTGATTCGACCGCCTGAGAAGATAAGGGTGTTATCGGCCCGGCAAGGACGATCACCTTTGCATCTTCAGGTACCGTTTGCGCCTCGAGGTTGAGCGTCTCGACAACATAGTTCTTGTTTTCAAGCGCTTGGCGGATGGCTGTAAAGGATTCATCGCCCGGTTCCTCAATGGAATGTTCGCCCTCCCCAGACAGGAAGTAAACAGAAACCTTTTCCGGGTTCAATAAGCGGATGAGCCCGTTGGTGATCTCGCGTTCGGTGGCCGATGCAACGATCTCGCGGGCTTCTCCCATTTCAAAGAGGATCTTGCCGTCACCTGTTATGCCGGCTTCCTGCGCAGCGATCGGGTTTCTGTCAGGGTCTACAAATTCGAAGTCAAATTTGCCTTTGCTGTTTGTTCTGTATTTATCAAGCAGTTCGCGAGTCGCCTCTCTGTTGAATCGGCTGCTGAAAAACGCGGTGGCTTTGACCGGTGCAGGCAGACTTGCCAGCGCGTTGACCGATTCAGGCGCCAGTGTGTTTGTCTTATCTGTCGTCCAATCCAGCGGGATGGGATTTTGATAGGCGATTACATTTGCAAATATGATGACAGCTAGGAAGGCAATGGATGTAATGAGCGCATTACTTCCATATTTTGCCTGCCGACCCGTCAGGAAGCTGCGAACGCGGTTGGGGTCGAGCAGCGCAAAGAGTCCGAGTCCGATCAATATCCCGGCAACGCTTCCACCGATCAGCCTTGGCAGGAGGGTCAGGTCGCTGGGAGTATAAAGTCCCAGCGTGTTGAATACCCTCAAAGCGACAGAGACAAGCAGCGCGATGAACGACAGAACCGAGATCCAAAGTCCGATGGCTGCGTAGCGCGTGTTTTTGGTCTTTGCAGTCTGTTTTGCTGCCATTATTTCCATCTCCGGTATTCAACTGCGACGTTGCCAATGAACAAGCCCAGAGCCGTTAAGCTCACGTAATATAGGATATCTGTCAGATTAATATTGCCCTGAGTAAAACCGGAAAAATGGCTGCTCATATCCATGTAGGAAAATAATTCCGAACCCGCAGGCAGTAGGCTGGCCGGCGCGCCAATCAAAACCCACATGACAAGCAACACGCCAAAGGTAGTAAAAAAGGCTGCGAATTGGTTCGTGAAGATTGCGGAGATACCAACCCCGATGGCAAGAAAGGCGGCAATTGCCAGAAGCATTCCCAGGTAACTGGATGCAGTTTGCACCCAATCGATTCCGGGATTTGTCATCCCGTTGATCATGACCGGGAAGATAATCGTCAGTGCAAGTGTGGTCAACATGAATAAAAATGCGCCCAGCCATTTGCCGGTGACCAATTCCCAGTCACGCAGGGGAGCGGTGAGCAGCAGTTCAAGAGTCCCGGTGCGTGCTTCTTCGGCAATCAGTCTCATGGTTAGTAATGGCGTGCTGAGAAGGATGATGATGATCAAACTCGCGAGATAGCGTGTTGGGTCCATGGCCTGATCGAAAGCGAAATTATTTGTAATAAAGATAAGATCCAGCGCAAAGATGATCCCGATCCAGAAAAATAACACCGCCATCACAACGTAAGCCAGCGGACTGTTGTAATAGGCGTTGTACTCTCGCTTTGCAATTGTCCAAATATTATGCATTATTATCTTCCGATCGCTTTTTTGCAATTGCTTTTTCATCGGTCAGTTCGAGGAAGATGTCCTCAAGACTGCTGCCTGTGGGTCTCATCTCGATAAGTTCATAACCGGCCTTGACCACAGCCTTCGCCACCTGCGGGCGTACATCCTGTCCGGCCGAGAACTCAAACTCTACCGCATCGATCTTGTTGGATTTAACCTTGCGTGTACCTTTTATCTCCTTGATCGTTGCATCCAGTCCGTCGGCGTCGCCGCGCACCCGCAAGAAGACGCGTTGAGCGCCCAAAACTCTTGAGTGAAGATTGTCGGGCGTGTCCTCCGCTACAATGCTGCCTTTGTTTATGATCAGCACACGGTCGCAGATCTGCTGTGCTTCCGATAGGATGTGAGTCGAGAACAAGACTGTCCGGTCCTTGCCGATCTCACGAATAACATTACGGATCTCGACGACCTGGGCCGGGTCGAGGCCGATCGTCGGTTCATCAAGAATGAGTACCTCCGGCCGATGCAGCAGCGCCTGTGCGAGGCCCACACGCTGTCGCATGCCTTTTGAGAAAGTACTGATGAAACTGTCTGCGCGGTCTTCCAGATCGACCATTTCCAGCGTTTCGAATACGCGCTCCTCCACAGCGGGCAGTCGTCTTAACTCGCCCATGAATTTTAGATAGTCGAAGGAGGTCATGTCGTCGTAAAGGGGCACGGTTTCCGGAAGGTATCCCACTCGCTTGCGCACCTCGAGTGATTCCTCCACGACGTCAAAACCTGCCACGGTCGCCTCGCCGCTGGTGGGCGGCATGTAACCGGTCAGGATTCGCATTGTGGTGGTCTTGCCGGCGCCATTGGGACCGAGGAATCCCACGATCTCGCCCTGGTTGGCATCGAAGTCGATGCCGTTGAGGGCGCGGCGGTCACCGTACTCTTTTACAAGACCGTGGACTTGGATCATTAACTCTCCTTGAACAAAGTGTTGACAAACAAAAGGCACGCCAAGCCCAAAAGGACTGTCGTGCCATAATTTGTGCTGTAAAATACTATACAGAAAATAAAAATCAAAGTCAAGCAGGTTGTCGCATTCTAATCAAATACTAATATGGAGAGTTCATGACAGAGCTTTTATATCAAACAGATTCGTATCTTCAAGAGTTCGATGCCCGCATCCTGTCGGTGGATGAAAACACCCGCACCGTTGTCCTTGATCGGTCAGCCTTTTATCCGGGTGGCGGCGGACAGCCTTGTGACGTGGGCACTCTGTTGTTGAATGACGTTCTGTACCCAGTGGACAAGGTCAAAAAACAGGGCGACGACGTCTTGCACTTTCTCGGCGGCGATGCGCCTGTGCCGACTCCCAATTCCGCCTCTCACGGGACTTTGGACTGGGTGCGGCGATATAGACTGATGCGCACCCATACCGCTCTGCATGTGCTGTGTGGGACGGTTTTCCGCGATTACGGCGCACAGGTCACGGGCGGAAATATGGAGCCGCTCAAGGGACACCTCGATTTTGAATTTGAAACGATGCGGGGAGAACTTGTCCGCGAGATCGAGGAGACGATCAATCAGGAGGCGGGAAAGGCCCGGGATGTTCGAATCAGGATTCTTCCACGAGAAGAGGCGTTTCAGATACCCGATTTGATCCGCACCAAGATCAACCTCCTACCCGAAGGCATCCAGCAGATACGGACGGTCGAGATCGTGGGTCTCGACCTGCAAGCCGACGGCGGCACGCATGTACGCAATACGAGTGAAGTTGGGAAGATCCGCCTTGCGAATTACAAGAGCAAAGGCGCCATCAACAAACGGATTTATATCGAAGTGGAATAGAAAATCCAACAGGAGCATGTTATGAAAAATAGAAACCTTATTTTGCTGTCTGCAATGGCCGCTTTGATACTGGCGTCGCTCGCGTGTAGTTTTGGCGGTGAGCCGGGCGTCTCGGATATATACATGGCAAAGGATGTTGACGGTGATGTTCAGACATCGGTTTTTTCACCCGCAGATGATTTCTACGTCTTTTTCGATGTCAATGCAGCTGATACTGGAACGTACTTTGAAGGACGTTGGTTTGCCCTGGATATTGAAGGCGAAGACCCCAACACAGCCTTCAAGACGATTGGCTACAATTTGGAAGACGGTGTCAGAACCGTCTACTTCCAATTGTTCAACGATGAAGAATGGCCGGTCGGTACATACCGTGTCGATATTTACATGGAAGGCACAAAAGTTGGGGAGCACCAGTTTAGTGTCCAATAAGGTGTATATTTAATGAAACGGATGATGAAAACAAAAACGCGCATCACAAGATGTGCGTTTTTGTTTTCTTGAATTGAATTATGAAAGCAATACCTGTCCGCAGTATTCGCATTTGTCCATGCCAAGTTCGAGCGTGCCACCGCAGTTCGGGCATTGGAAGGTCTCGACTGTAATCGAATATCCTTGCTTTTTGAACGCAGATTCATTATCAGCCAGATCGGCACGCAGACGCTTGAGGCGTGCCAGGTAGGCATCGCCGATGACTTCACCAGCCTTGCGCAGACGTTCCACATCCGCAATGGATTCTTTCAACATGCGGCGCTGCGCCTCCAGCGATTCGCGGCTGGTATCCTGAAACGATACCTTCATTTCAGGCTTCGGCGGAATCGATGAAAGTATTGCAGCGATCACAAGAATAACAGCCGAGATGATCAGTCCTACGATCAGTGGTGAATATTGGAAGCCGGGGATCGAACTGAAGTTGACTTTGTTGACCTGGATTTCACTCGAATCGGCCACGACAACATAGCGTTCAGTCCCGAGTTTGCCCACATCGATCCGTGCGATACTGCTCGAGCGGTCCGGCAGGTTGCTGCGGGTTCCATTTTCGGTGAATATAGCCACCTTGCCGTTGTCGTCGCCGATGACAGCCTCTTCCTTGCCGTCGTCATCCACATCTATGCCTGCGATCTCGTTAACCTTTTCGGACATCGAGCCGCTCCACATCTGGCTGGCAGTTGTTCCGTCGAAGGAGAACGCCCACACGCCTCCGTCCTTTCCGCCAGCGACAATTTCACGCGATGATGGGTCGCCGTTCAGCTCAACTTCACGCACTTCGCTGACGGCCTGTCCCAGCGAGGTTTCGAAGATCAGGTTCCCATTTTCTGCGTTGTAGATTTTGAAGGCGCCGTATTCGCCGCCGGTGATGATCTCGCTGGTACCGTCACCGTTCAGGTCGAAGGCACGCATGCGGCGGAGTTGTTCCTGACTGCCTTTCCATAAGGCATTACCGTTTCCATCGATGACAGCAACGGAGCCGTCACGGGTTGCAACAGCGAGCATTGTTTGACCATTGACTCTCGCATCGTCCATGCCGCGGATCTCGTCGCCGCCGAGGCCTGTATTCCAGCGCTGTTGTCCGTTTGTGCTTAGGCTGAGGAGATCGCCGCCAGAATCGCCCAAAACAATTTGAGGTCCGGAAGAGAAACGGATGACCGCGACGCGCGACGGAAACCCAATGGGGAGCAATGTCGCCAGTTGGCTGGCTTGTCCCTGGTTGATCACATCCACTGACGGGCTGCTTCCCGTGTGAAAGACGACGATATCTTCGACGCTGTCACCATCGACGTCACCGATCGTGGTTTTCATGTTTTGGTACTCAAAGGCGAAGATGGACGAGCCATTGGCATCCAGCGCGGTGAGGGTGTCTGGCGATTGAATGAAGAGGTCGTCGTTCCCGTCGCCAGTCAGATCGATAACCTTCATGCTTTCGGCGTTGGAAAATGGATGCGACCATGCTATGTCGCTGCCGAATTTCTCTGCAGCGATCGATCCGTTGAATGCGAAGAACCCGGCGACAGCCATGACAAGGAAAACCATTACAAACGCAACAACAAACGGGATGACTTTACGACTCATGCGGATGCCTTTCTTTCCAGAAGTGAATATGCAGATTTGACGAAGTTGAGGATTTGATCTGTTTCGACCTCTTCAAACGGCGACCTCGCGACTGCGGATATGATGCCGCCATCCGTGACCAACTGGTCGAGGGTGTACTTGCCAACACTTGCGCCCTGTCTGAATGTGCTGTTGGGAACGATCTTATACACTTCAGGGTTGACCGCAATGCGGACTTTTAATTGCTGTTCGCTGCCCTTGAATTTGGCAGGCTTTTGTTTCAATTTTCCGCTGACGCGGCTGCGCTTCCAGTAGGGTTGGCGCTTCTTGGAGCGTTGGATGGCGGAGACGCGCAGGATGTTCCCGTCATATAGTTTGGCCTTGAGCGCCAGCCATTCATCACGGAAGTATTGTGTGGTGCGGTCGCGTGAGTCTTTTGTTTCGCGAGCCACCTTTGTTTTGAGCATGGGACCTGTCAGGTCGAGGTGCCCGTTGAAGGTGCCGCCGGGTTTCAGATCATCGCGCAAGGTGTACAGAATATCCTTGATGCCCTGATATCTTGGCGAAAAATCCTTTGAATCGCTCCTGCGCAGGCTGCGTGCCATAATGATCGCTGCGATCCAAAGGATGAATCCGCCTGCGAGGAAAATGAAAGATCGGTATCCCAAAACGTATAAGATTCCGTCCATAGCCATCAATGCCAATCCACCCAGAAAAATGATCATGGGCAGCCAGCGCCATTTATCGCCAGCGAATTCAGTCTTATTTACCTGTGCCACGAATCGATCCATGCTGTGGATGATCGAGTCGGGCTTATCTGCAATGGAGATGTATACGGGTTGGAAATCTTTCTTGCCTGCGGCAGGGGCGGCGGTTTTCTTGCGCGCCGTATTGCTCAGGTAGGTAAATACTGACAAGGCAATTATTAGAATAACGAGTCCAGAACAGATCAATACTTCCATTTGCCAAGCTCCTGGGGTGAAGTGCCTTTATAATTCCACGAATGACGCGCGTTCTCTACACAGCCTTCGATATTGTACCAAGCCCGAAAGGCGCATCCACTCATATTCTGCATAACATCCGCGGTCTCGTCAATGGCCAATTTGACGTATCTTTGCTAACGCCCAACGACGGCCTGCTTCCAGAAGAGGATGTGGTTGAAGGCGCCAGTGTTACCCGTATTCCACAGCACCTCACTCAAGGCTTTTTGGAGCGTGCCGCGCATTTTGGTAAAGCGGTTTTCAACCATCTTGCCTTGCATCAGGATTATGACGTGGTTCATTTTCGGAACATTTGGGATGGGCTTTCCATTACGCAGAATAAAAAACGATTCGGCTATAAAACGCTGTTCGAGGTCAATGGTCTTCCCTCGATCGAGCTTAAATATCACTACCCCGGTTTGGAGCAGGGCTTGGTTGCGAAGATCAAGGAGCAGGAGATCGCGACTCTGCACTTGAGCGATGCAATTATCTGCCCCTCAAATGTGACCCGCGACTACGTCGCCTCGCTCGGACTTAACCGCAAGCTGGTCACCGTTATCCCGAACGGGGTCAGCCCTTCAGATTTTTCACCTTCGCCGCTGCCTTCGCGGGAGGGCCGCACACCCGTTATCCTTTATATCGGTACGCTGGCTGATTGGCAGGGACTGGATATCATCATCAAGGCGCTGCCAAAGATTCTCGAACAGAAGGATGTGCGGTTGCAGATCGTGGGCAGAGGCAGGTCGAGGCAAAGAAAAGCCTTATCGAAACAGATCAGAAAGGCAGGTATGGAAGGAAGCGTGGTTGTCCAGCCTCCCGTTCCGCATCATGATATCCCCGCCTTGATCTCTGAAGCGGATATTTGTGTCGCGCCGCTTGGGTTGAATGACCGCAATGTAACCCAGGGAGCCTGCCCGATAAAGTTGTTGGAGTATATGGCAGCCTCGCGACCGCTGGTAGCGTCGAATATGCCGATCGTGCGCGAACTTGTGCGTGAAGATGTGGATGCGCTGCTGTTTTCCCCGAACGACCCCGAGGACCTGGCGCGTCAGGTCCTGGCTTTGCTTGATGATTTTGAACTGTCGAAGCGATTGGCCCAATCTGCCGCCGAACACGTATTGACGAATTTTACCTGGCACGAGTCGCAGAAGAAGTTGTTGAAAGTGTATAAGAATTTGTTGAATTAGTTTTATTCTGTCGTATTCGTAAAAACGACAGTAACTTCACTTGGGACTGCTCGCGGACTGCCTGTTCTCACATCCACAAATACCCATTCTGTTTCCCCTCTAACCAAAACTTTATCGTCTGATTTACGAGCAAATTCATATCTGCGCAGCGACCTGACGCGGCGCAGATTTTCGATCCAGGTACGGATCTCTATCTCTTCGCCCTCGAATGCAGGCAGCAGGTACTCGATCCTGTGCTCACGCACCACCCAAGTAGCCTACGGCCCTTGCGCTTCGACTCCACCGATTGAGGCATAGTGTTCCACGGCAATATCCTGCATCCATTGAACATAGGACACGTTGTTGACGTGTCCATTCTTGTCGATGGCTTCTTTGGGGATTACGATCGTCTTTGTGTAGATGGATGAAATTGGCATGTTGCAGCGCTGCCTAAATCAAAACCGCCCTCCAGTGAGAGAGCGGCGGGAGTTAGATCGCGTCTTCCAAATGTTCCTTGATGCTGGTGTATAGCTCGTCCAGGCGGAAGGGTTTTGTAAGGTAGTCGTTTGCGCCTGCGCCGATGGCAACGATGCGGCTGTCGGTATCGTTCAAGGCAGTGACGATAATGATCGGCGTATTTTTGAACTCGAATTCCTTGCGGAGCATGCGGCAAAGTTTGAAACCATCAGGTTCGGGCATCATAAGGTCCAAAATAAATAGAGCCGGTTTCTCTTTTTTTGCCACCTGAACTGCTTTGGCGCTTTCGTTTAGGATAACGGCTTCATACCCCTCTGTCTTAAGTACCTCCTCGAACAGGGCGGTTGCGTCCTTATCATCGTCCACGACCATGATCTTTGTCATATATGGTTCCCAATGTTTACTAATTTGTTGTTGGAACGAGATTCCACGCCCGTTCGTAGTTCCCAGTATTATACGCTGAAAATTTCAGATTGAATCGACAAACAAGAAAACTTAAAAAATCAGGAGCTTGTGAGTGACTTGATTTTCCCAATGAAATCCTCGATATTAAATGGTTTGGTTATGTAATCTCTGGCACCCGCCTCAAGTGCCTGTTGTTTGCTTTCAGGATCGTCCTTTGCACTAACGATAACGATCGGCGTGTTCGAGAAGTCTGGGTCTTCGCTCAGTAGTTTGCACACCTCGAAGCCAGTCAACCCCGGCATCATCAGGTCGAGGGTGATCAGGTCTGGGTTGACAGACTTTGCGATCTCCACTGCCTGCAAGCTGTCATTGACCGTGGTCGGTTCGTGGCCTTCCATTTTGACCAGGGCCTTCATTAATTCTGTGACGGTGACATCGTCATCAATGATCAAGATCTTGGGCATTTCATTGTCCTTGTTTCTTCTTGGTTACTCTATCTATTGTATCCTTTCTTTCACGATGATGATCTCGCACAGCTTGCCGGTGAAGAGGGGAGCCATGAAGTTTTCTTTATTTTTGTGAAATTGGGCTGTTGTATCAATCCCCGCTGTACCCGGGCCGATGATTGTCATATTGGTCTTTGACGTGCAAAACTTCTTTGTTAAATAACGGTATGTCAGGTTCACTGTATCGAGGATGTGTTCGTTCCTGTTGTACTGGTTTGTTCGGCTTTCTCGAGTAGAAGATCAATGCGCGCTTTCAGATCTTCTATATGGAAAGGTTTCGTAAGATAGTCGTTTGCCCCGGAACCCAGGGCAACCAGCTTGCTGTCCAGATCGTTGAGCGCGGTAATAATAATAATGGGTGTGCGGCTGAATTCGGGGTCTGACCTCAGCATTCTGCATAACTTGAAGCCGTCAGGCTCGGGCATCATCAGATCGAGAATGAATAAGTCCGGTTTGGTGGCATGTGCCAGATCCATGGCCTTTGAACTTTGAATCTCGGTGATCGCTTCAAAGCCCACCAATGTCAGAAATTCCTTGTATAGAACCAGGTATTCTTTATCGTCTTCAACGACCATGATTTTCGGCATAAAGTATCCAAACTATTTGAAGTTTTGGTCTTGCGGATGCGTACACTTAATCCTATAAATTATATTTTGAAAATTTTCCCTGATAATTGTCAAAGTATGACAATTTCGTTGCGGCCTCGAAAACATCTAGGCGTTATTTACACTTTCTGCGACTGTGATAACCCCGTTGACAACGTCCGCCTCCAGATATTTTAAGAATTTTTTTCTGGCATCCTCATAAACGTCGATGATCATTTGTTTATTTTCTTCGGTAGCGTTTTCCTGCGGTTTGGCGATATAAAACGTGATCTTGCATCCGTCGCTGTTGGGTGTAATTTAGCGGGTCTGGACAAATTC
>DATHRQ010000260.1:0-6708 GCA_035465095.1 Anaerolineales bacterium
CGGCGAGTCTTATGAAACAGACTATCTCGAATACGAGGCATACGTCCCGATGGCAGAGGCTAAAATGAAGCAGGTGGCGGACGAGATCCGCGCGAAATGGGAAACCGTCGAAGGGATTGCCATTGTTCAACGCATCGGAAAGCTGTATCCAAAAACGCCGACGGTTCTGATCGCCTGTACAGCTGCTCATCGCGATACCGGCGTCTTTGAAGCCGCTCGATATGGCATCGACCGCCTGAAAGAGATCGTTCCCATTTGGAAGAAAGAAGTCAGCCCGGATGGCGAGTCGTGGGTCGAGGGGGAATACACACCGAAAGCCGGTGAGTAACAAAGGATCGGATTGGAAGAAAAGTTTTTGTATGCGAACCAGGCTTCGATTGTGAAGGAAGCGGAGCACATCCGTAGCGTGACGTATGAAAGGCAGCAGTGTTTACTCTGTAGGACGTCAAATATTTTGAATGTGAGGAAGAATGGATAAAGTAGTGATTACAGGCATGGGAACGGTCAATCCCCTGGGCCTGACTGTGGAAGAAAGTTGGAGGAATGCTGTGAACGGTGTTTCGGGCGTGGGGCCGATCACATTGTTCGATTCTTCTCCGCTGAATGTTCATTTCGCGGCGGAGGTCAAAAATTTTGACCCTGAAAATTACATGGACATGAAGGAAGCGCGGCGGCGCGACCGATTTGAGCAGTTGGGGACTGCCGCAGCGAAGGATGCCATCGCCGACTCCGGACTTGAGATCACCGATGAAAATTCAGGCAGGATCGGCGTTTTGGTCTCCTCTGCGATCGGCGGCATCAAATCGTTGAGCGATGCCGTGATCACAAACCATACCGAGGGCCCGCGGCGGGTGAGTCCGTTTTTGATCCCAATGCTGATGCCGAACGGCGCATCGGGGATGATCGCGATCGACCATCATATTACCGGCCCGTGTTTTTCGGTGGCCTCAGCCTGCGCCTCCGGAATCGATGGGATCGGTACGGCGTTCCTGATGTTGAAGGCAGGCATGATCGATGCGGCGGTGGCCGGCGCGGCTGAGATGACGATCTGCTCGGTCGGTGTTGCGGCTTTCGACCGTGTCGGTGCCATGTCGCGGCGCAACGACGATTATTCGATGACGCCTCAACCTTTCGATTTGAATCGAGATGGCCTTGTGATGGGTGAAGGGGCAGGCATATTGATCCTTGAGCGTGAGTCTCATGCCAGGGAGCGCGGCGCCAATATCCTCGCCGAACTGGCAGGTTACGGTGCCACCGCGGATGCATTCCACGTGACAGCACCGCATGAGGATGGAGCGGGCGGCGCATCGGCGATGACCATGGCGCTGAAGTCCGCGGGGGCAAATGTGGAAGAATTGGGCTACATCAATGCGCACGGCACGGGTACTCCGTTGAACGACCAATCGGAGACACGCGCGATCAAAGCCGCCTTTGGCGAAAAGGCATACCAAATACCCATTTCGTCGACAAAATCGATGACAGGCCATATGATGGGCGCTACGGGCGCGCTTGAGACGATCTTTTGCGTGCAGGCCATCCGGGATGGGGTCCTGCCGCCGACGATCAACTACGAGACGCCCGACCCCGAGTGTGACCTGGATTACATCCCAAACGAGGCGCGTGAAAAGAAAATTACGCTGGCGATCAGCAATGCCTTTGGCTTCGGCGGGCATAACGCTGTCGCGGCGGTGCGGCAGTATAGTTAACACGTTGGTCTCGATATGCCCATCGCAACAACCGCTTTGGGCTACTCGACCAACGGCAAACTCGCTTGTGGTTATCATGGAGACGTGCTATAATCCGCCGTCGCTCGAAAAATGAACAATGTCAAAGGTAAGGAAGAAAGATCATGTCAGATATCATCAAGTCTCTTGAGGCTAACGTAAACGAAAACATCCCCCAGGTCAATTCCGGCGATAATGTCAGTGTACACGTCAAGATCACGGAAGGCGATCGTGAGCGTATCCAGGAATTCAAGGGTACCGTCATCCGCGCCCGCAAGGGCGGCAACAACCAGTCCATTACCGTTCGCCGCATGGCATCCGGCGGAGTCGGCGTGGAGCGCACTTTCCTGCTCCGCTCGCCGCGCATCGATAGGATCGTGGTCGAACGCCGCAGCGTTGTCCGTCAGGCACAAATCTACTTCATGCGCGAGCGCAGGGGTAAGTCTGCCCGCCTCAAGCAGAAGTTCGATAAGTAATAAACACAAGGACGCCTTTCACGGGCGTCCTTTTTGCTTTAAAATAGACCAGTGAAGCCGCTTATTGGGATTTCGACAAATCAATCCAAAAATGCCGATGGACACCTGACCGTGATGCTGATGCAGTCCTACGTCGAGGCTGTCATGCAGGCTGGCGGTGTGCCGGTTCTGATCCCTTCCATGATCCATGACGATGGATGGGATGCGCTCTATGCCCGCCTCGACGGCCTGCTCTTTTCGGGCGGCGGGGACATTGCCATCGAGAGTTTTTCAGGCGAGTCGCATCCGCGCATCTATGACGTGGACCCGGGGCGGGATTCTATTGAACTGAAAATGCTTCGGTCTGCGGCTGAGGACGGCAAACCGTTCCTCGGCATCTGTCGCGGATGCCAGGTGATGAACATCGCTCTCGGCGGAACTTTATACACGCACCTTACCGACCAGTTCCCGAACGCGCTCGATCACGCCTACCCGACCAACTTGCGTACCGTCCTCGTGCATGAAGTCAAACTCGAAGAAGGGACGCAAATTGCAGAAATCATGGGCGAGCCGATCCTCAAGGTCAACAGCCTGCATCATCAGGGACTCAAAGAGATTGCGCCCTCGCTCCGCGTTACGGGCCGCGCTTCTGATGGTCTTGTCGAGGCCGTGGAACTCCCCGATCATCCCTTTGGAGTTGGCGTGCAATGGCACCCTGAATGGCTGACCGACCAAGAACCCACGCAGAATTTGTTCAGGAAATTCGTCGAAGCGGCGGGGAAATAATCTTCGTGGTAGATCCCAAGAATCCAATAGGCATTTTCGACTCCGGCGTAGGCGGGCTTTCCGTCCTGCGGGCGGTGCGCGCGCAGATGCCGGCTGAGAATATTCTCTATTTCGGCGATCAGGGACACATCCCCTACGGTCCGCGCCCGATGGAGCAGATACGTGATTTTTCAGAAGCGATCACGAATTTCCTACTTGAAAAAGATGCGAAGATCATCGTCGTTGCCTGCAATACCGCCTCTGCGGCGGCGTTGACGTATTTGCGCGAAAAATTCCCGAATGTGAAATTCGTCGGGATGGAGCCAGCCGTCAAGCCAGCAGCGGAGCATACCCACACGGGGCGCGTGGGCGTCCTCGCAACGCCAGCCACGTTTCAGGGCGCGTTGTATGCGTCTGTGGTGGAACGGTTTGCGAAGGGGGTCAAATTGTATCAAAATACCTGCAATGGGCTTGTTCAAGAGATCGAAAAGGGAAACCTAAACGGCTATGAAACACGCAAAATATTGGAAGACGCACTCCAGCCGATGCTCGAAAAAGACATCGATACGGTCGTGCTGGGGTGTACCCATTATCCGTTTGTGATACCGCTTATTCAGGAGATCGTGGGAGAAAATGTGCGGGTGATCGATCCCGCTCCCGCAGTGGCGAGGCAGGCGCAGCGTCTGCTTGAGGCGGGGGGGATGCTGAATGAGTCTGAGTCACAAGGGAGAATTAAGCTGTTTACGTCGGGAGATCCGCAGGTGTTGAAATCCCAATTGCCGCTATTGTTGGGCGAGGAGGGAGAGGTGGAGAGGGTTGAGTGGGATAACGATTCCGAACTGAGCGGAGGGTCAATTAGCGAAGCGTATCGAGACCCGTAGTCGAAGTGCGACAGCACTACAAAGCCCACGCCAGCATAAATCCGAAAATGGCGACAATCACGCCCAAGTGCAAAAATAAATTGCTGAGGGTGAGGAAGCCGGGCGGGAACACAAACGGCAACACGAAATTAAGGATGACCAGCAGGATACCGAACATGGGCAAAAGCCCTTTGCGGTGCGCAAAATAATTTGATGCGTTATCAACCAGTTTGGAAAGCCATTTCATTGTTCATCCTCTTCTTCAAGCGCTTTGTGATTATTTGAAACCTGCCAGTCGCTGAACTGCGCCGCAAGCCGCCCGGGCACGCGCCCCTGAATGAAAACGCCGCCGTGGCCGTGTTCGATGACTTCGACCTGTCCCGCCTCGTGGAACAATGAGATCAACGCGCCCTGTTTGTAGGGAAGTTTGACACGGATGGGTGTGTACGTTTCGTACAGTTCCTCCTGGACGACCTGCAAAAGATCCTGGACCCCGCTTCCATCCACGGCGGAAATTGCCACTGCCTTCGAGTAGTTTTCAGCCACCTGCATGGCGGACTGCGGGTCGCTTAATCGATCGATCTTGTTCAACGCGGTCACAACCGGGATGTGTTTTGCTTCAAGTTTGTCCAGCGTTTCCTGCACGGCGTTGAATTGGTCCATCGCGTTGGGATGAGAGATGTCTACGACGTGCAGCAACAGGTCGGCTTCGGTGATCTCTTCCAGTGTCGCATGAAAGGCTTCAACCAGGGTGGTCGGCAATTTTTGAATAAAGCCGACCGTATCGGTGAACAGGGCGTGGTATCCGCCGGATAATTCCACACGGCGTGTCGTGGGATCGAGAGTCGCGAACAACTGATCTGCGACGTACACATCCGACCTTGCCAGGCGATTCAGCAGCGTTGACTTGCCCGCATTGGTGTATCCAACCAGTGCAACGGTCGGAATACGCGAGCGCTTGCGCTGTGAGCGATAACGCTTACGGTGCGCGCGCACTTTATCCAGATCCTTTTTGAGGTGCGCGATGCGTTTGCGAATGGCGCGTTTGTCCACTTCCAACTGCGTTTCGCCGGGACCGCGCAAGCCGACTCCGCCGGTCGAGCCGGCCCGTCCGCCGCCGCCGCCCGCCTGACGTTCAAGATGTGTCCATTGGCCGGTCAGTCGCGGCAGGTAGTATTCGTATTGGGCGAGTTCCACCTGCAGCATGCCTTCGCTCGTGTGTGCGTGCTGCGCGAAGATATCGAGGATCAACGCCGTCCGATCCAGCACGCGGACGTTTTTGCCGATGGCGGTTTGCAGTTCGCGCTGATGGCGCGGCGACAATTCATCGTCGAATATGATCACCTGTGACAGCGTCTCTTCGACGAGCGCTTTCAACTCGTCCACTTTGCCGGGGCCGATATAGGTTTTAACATGCGGACGGCTTAATTTTTGGGTCATCTCGCCAATGACGTTCAAGCCTGCGGTGTCTGCAAGCAGCGCAAGCTCTGTAAGCGAATCGTCAAGCGATAACAATGGTTTTTGATCGAACAGATCCACGCCGACGAGAAAGGTCTTTTCGCGCGGAGGGGTTGTTTTTTGTGGAATTTTTTTAGCCAATGAATTATTCCTTTTTATCCAGTTCTCCAAATAATTTTGCCATCCTTGTTTCAGGCGCCTCGGTGCGGATGGGGATCAACACATGAAACGTGCTACCGGGACAGTTCTCTTCATCGTATCCTTCTGACTCAACCCAGATCGATCCGCCGTGTGCTTCTAGGATGCCGCGTGCAATCGGCAGGCCCAAACCCGGCCCGCCGCCTTTAAATTTTGTCTTGCCGCTCGAATGCAGGTCGACGCGTCCAAGCTGGCCGAATTTCTCAAAGATCACAGCCTGGTCCTCCTGTGAGATGCCGATGCCGGTATCAGTAATGGTGACCTCGATCATGCCGGGCAGGGTGCGGCCGCTGATGGTGATCCTGCCGCCGTCGGGCGTATATTTTACGGCATTATTGATGATATTGCGTATCGTTTGCATGATGCGCAGCGGGTCGACATAGATCCAGTGCTTGCTTCCCTCGAAAGGCTCGATCTCCAGCGTTTGATTGCGGGCCACAATGGTTTCCTCCATTTCGATTTTCAGCGCTTCGAGCATCTTTTCGATCTGAATGGGCTGGAAATTCAAGGATAGAAGATTGTTGTCGATCATTGAGACATCAAGCATGTCGTCGACGATGGTGCGCAGACGTTTGATGCCGTTCTGCATGCCGATCAACATGGAATCGAGCGGGAGGCTCCGGCCTTCCTGGATCATATCCTCCATCATGGCTGCATACCCATCGATCAGGGTTATGGGGGTCTTCAACTCGTGCGCCGCCACGGAAATAAACGCAGACTTGCTCCTGTCCACGCGTTCCATCTGTTTTTGCGCCTTTTCCATTTCGCTGGAGATATGCGCCACGCGCGTTTCCATTTCGTAGCGCGCCACGACGCCCAGGCAATAGGTGTAGATCGGAACGACCGCCTCCAGCAATTCGAGCGCCTTTTGCTTGGAGAGATTCTCATGCACAACATGGATCGTCAACGCGATCATGCGGTTGATGATGAATGTGACCTGATACAGCCCTTCCTCCAGGTCGGATTCGGTGGAGGATTTTGCCCAATCAAGCAGGATCGAGTCCATCCAGGCGGGGTCGTTGCTTTCCACAGATTGAATAAGCAGGTCGAAAAAACGCTCCAGCTGTTTTTCAAAACCAGCACGCACATCCATGCCGCGCGCCAGTTCCTGCCCAACAAGTTCCATCCATGTTGGGCGGATTTTCGCAAGCACTTTCTGAACCGGCATTGGTTTTCTTGGCACGGATTTATTTTATCAGGGTTGCGGGGTTTGCCGAATGACCCAGGTATGCAGGGTTTCTCCCACCG
>DATHRQ010000261.1:0-4909 GCA_035465095.1 Anaerolineales bacterium
GACCCAGACCCGTGCCGCCAAACTTGCGCGTGGTGGACGAATCGGCCTGCGAGAAGGATTGGAACAGGCGGCTCATGTGTTCCTCCGAAATGCCGATGCCCGTATCGCGGACAGTGAACAATATTTCGTTTTTGGCATTGCCTTTTTTGACCGTCAGCACCACTTCACCCTTCTCCGTAAACTTGACTGCATTGCTGAGCAGGTTGATGAGGATCTGCCGCAGGCGGGTGACGTCAGACTTGATACCGGCGGGCACATCGTCGTCCATGATGTAGGCGATGTCGAGACCCTTTTCTATGGCGCGGCCAGCCGTCAGGTCCAGTGCAGATTCGACGCACTCGCGCAAATCGAAGGGTTGGTATTCCACATCCATCTTGCCTGCTTCGATCTTGCTGAAGTCGAGGATGTCGTTGATGATGGCGAGCAGGGCATCGCCTGAGTTGCGGATGGTTTCGGCGTAGTCGTGTTGTTCCTTGTCAAGCGGAGTATCCATTAAGAGGCCGCTCATACCGATGACCGCGTTCATCGGTGTGCGGATCTCGTGACTCATCGTAGCCAGGAAGGAGCTCTTGGCTTCGTTGGCGGCTTCGGCGGCGGCGCGGGCTTCCTGTGCTTCGTTGAACAACCGCACATTCTCAATGGCGATCACAGCCTGACTGGCGAAGGTTTGGAGCAGAGCGAGTTGTTTATCAGAAAACGGACCGGTTTCCCGTTTTCCTACAGCAATGCATCCGATGGCCTCCCCTTCCCGCATCATCGGTACCAACAGTACACTGTTCAAAATTTTTGCTTCGACGTAATGGTGGGACATTTCAGGCAGATCTGATAGGTGCTCCATATCGGGAATATGTACAACGGCTTTGCTCAAAATGCAGCGTGAAGACAGGCTTGTGTTCCAATCCAACGGCGCGGGATATTCCTGTTGACTTACTTTGTTGGCTGTTTCCAGCATTTCGGGGGAAACATCTGAAGCTCCGGCATCATAGACCATTTTTCCATCGGTACGATAAACAGCTGCCAGGGTCGCACCGCACAGGCGGCGCGCATTTTCAGCGATCACATTGGCTACAGGCTGAATACTTGTTGGCGATTCAGCAATAACCCGTAAAATGTCGCTTGTGGCGGTCTGCTGTTCGAGGTTTTCTGTGACCTCGCGATTGCGCTGTTCGAGTTCATTGAACAGGCGCACATTCTCAATAGCGATCACCGCCTGGCTGGCGAAGGTTTGCAGGAGGGCAATTTGTTTATCCGTGAATGGGGCGGGGTCAATTTTGCCAACGCCTATGCACCCGATACCTTCTCCTTCACGGAGCAATGGCACCATGATCACACAGCCCATGTTCAAAGACTGGACGTAGGCGCGTGTTACTTCGGGAAGATTTGTTTCCTGTTTCATATTTGAAATGTGGATGACTTTCCGACCTGTGATGGTACGCGTAGACAATCGGTCATCAGATAAGGGGGCTGGATAATATTCTCTTGTTTGTTCAACTGCCTCAGATGGAATGTTATATTGTGCTGCTTCATAGACCAATTCGCCGTCTGTGCGGTAGACGTTGCTAAAGGTTGCATTGCACAACTTTGCAGAACGTTCCGCGATCACCTCCAGGACAGGCTGTATGTCGGTTGGTGATTCGGCGATCACGCGCAAGATGTCGCTGGTGGCTGTCTGTTGTTCGAGTGTTTCAGTGGTATCGGCGAACAACTGTGCATTCTGCACCGCGATGACCGCCTGACGCGAAAGATTATCAAGGAATTCCAGCTCAGCATTGACAAATTCCTTACCCTTGCCTGTGCGCCAGACCGCCATGAGACCTTTCATATCTTCATTTGCCAGCAAGGGTACGGCCATCAAGTGCTCGTTTGGTGATTGCTCGGTACCTTGAATGATGATGGTACGTGGATCAGCATTGGTATCGTTCACGATCTCGCTGACCTTCGTTCGGGCGATATCTCCCAACAAGCCCTGTCCCAACTTGACCGTATCGTTCCGTAGTTCATCGGCTTCTTCACCAACCGCCGCGATCGCGCGGAAGGTGTTGCCCCCATCTTCCGGCAGGAAGAGCGCGCTCAGATTTCCATTGAGTAGATCCTTGGCGTGTTTCGCAATACTCTCCAGCACGGTTTCAGCGTCAAGGGTTGCAGAAATGTCGCGCCCCACGTCTGTCAGGGTTGCCATTTCCTTGGCGCGGCGCTGGGTCTCGGCGTGCAGTTGTGCAGTCTGGATGGCGGCGCCGGCATTGGCGGCGATGGTCGTCAGCAGGCGCAGGTCGTCGTCATCGTACACGCCCTCCTCGGTTGTGCTTTGCACGCTCAACACACCAATGGTCTCTCGCCCCGATTTGATCGGCACGCCCAGATACGAAAGCGATTCGCGCCCCACCAGCGAGGTTCCCAATTGTTCACGGCGTTCCTTGATATCCTTGTTGATCAGCAGTGGTTCACCGCTGTGGATGATCTTGCTGGTGAGACCCTCACCCAATTTGAGCTCAGTGAAATCCTCTCCGTGCTGATATGGGAAGCGGATGAGGTTCGTCTGCGTATCGAGCAAAGCCACGTAGGCGATGTCGGCACCGAACGTATCGCGCGTCTGACTCCCGATCAGCCGGATCATTGCATCGAGTTCTGTTTCCGCCACGAGGGCTTGACTGATCGTGCTGATCGCGCCGAGCTCTGCGGCGCGCTCCTGCTCGGCGTTGAATAGACGCGCGTTCTCGATGGCAATGCCCATACTGCCCGCCAGCGTTTGCAGCAGGCGTACATCGGATTCGGAGAAGGCGTGTTCGCGCTCCATGTTCTGCAGGCTGAAATAACCATTGACCTGGACCCCCGTTCCGAACGGGACGAAGATCAAAGACTTTGCAGATTGCGTTCCTTCAATGGTTTTCAATCCATATCTTTGTGAATCTTCATCGGCATTTTCATTGATGACAACAGGCTGGCGGGTTTCGATCAAATGCTGGTTTAATGGGCTGAACGGTAACAATTCATCATCATAAACCCGTTGACCATTCTCAAAAGCGTAATCCAGCCGGGAAACCTTTTTCTCATGGTCGAACGAGCTGATGATGACCGATTGTGCGCTGAACATATCGCGGATCTTGTCACCGACCAGGTCGAATATTGCTTGCATATCCAGTTTGGATGCCAGCCCCTCTTGCACCGAGTTGATGATCGCCAGTTCCTGCGCGCGCTGTTCGGTCTCTCCCAGCAGGCGGACGGTTTCGTCGAAGAGCTGCGCGTTCTGCAATGCGACCGCCAGGCTGGAGGCGATGGTTTTCAAGAGGCTCACATCACTATCTGAGTAGGCATGTTCACGCTCGATATTTTGCAGGGACACGACACCCACCACCTCGTCACCGGCGATCATGGGTACTCCCACCCAGGAGAGGGGTACGTCGTCTTCAGCAACGGTCGTTGCACCCAGTTCGATTGTCCGCTGGTTTGCATCCTCGTTAAACAAGAGCGTTTCGCGGGTTTGAATGATATGACCTGTTGGACCCTTGTCCGCGGGATGCGTTCTATCGATCTTCACCCGATTGCCCTGATGCAGGTAATAGGGGACTTGGAAGGTCTTCGAAGCCTTATCATGCAGGGCGATGTAGGTTGTCTGCGTGTCGAACACATCGCGGATCTTGTCTCCAACCAGGTCGATGATGTCCTGAATATCGAGCTTGGAGGCCAGCCCCTGCTGGACGCCGTTGATCAAAGCCAATTCAGCATTGCGCTGTTCGGTTTCTTTGAGCAGGCGCTGGGTCTCGTCAAAGAGACGCGCGTTTTCTAGAGCGACACTCATCGAGTTGGCGAGGGTTTCAAGCAGACGTACATCCGATTCGCTGAAGGCGTTCTCGCGGTCCACATTTTGCAAGCTAACCATGCCGAACACTCGGGAGCCTGAGAGCAATGGGACGAACACCGCGGATCGTGGCATTTCAGTGCCGGGCACGGCAACAGCCCCAAGGTTGATCAATTCGTTGTGGGCATTATGATTGAAGACCAGCGTTTTCCGTTGTTCGATCAGGTACCTGGCGGCGGCATTGATCGGAGCGGGTTCCTGCTCGATGCGCTTGCCTTTTTCGAACTTGTATCGAGACAGTCTTAAATCAGAAGCCTCATCGTAACTATTAATGATGACCGCTTGTGCATCGAATATGCTCTGTATCTTATCGCCGACGATCTCGTAGATCGCCTGAATATCCAGGTTATCAGCTAGCGCGGCTTGCACGCTGTTGATGATAGCAAGCTCTGCATTGCGTTCCTCGGTCTCTTTGAGCAGGCGCTGGGTCTCGTCGAAGAGACGCGCGTTCTCGAGTGCGACGCTCATCGAGTTGGCGAGGGTTTGCAGGAGGCGTATATCGGATTCCGTAAATGCATTTTCGCGGTCAAGGTTTTGCAAAGAGATGACACCCTTTGCTTCGTCGCCCACGATCATGGGCACAAACAAAACAGACTTGGGCACTTCACCCGCAATGGCGACGGGATTTTCGTAGCGCGCCGCCGCTTCAATCATGTTTTCGTTGATGAGCAAATTATGGCGGGTTTCGATAACATGCTTGCGAAAACCGATTAGAGGACCAGACTCAATTGTGAGACGCTCGCCGCGTTCAATAGCATAGCGATAATCTATCATATTGGTTGTGGGGTCATACAAATTTATGCCTACAACCTGTGCATCGAAGATATCACGGATCTTGTCTCCGACCAGGTCGATGATGTCCTGAATGTCGAGCTTGGAGGCCAGCCCCTGCTGCACGCCGTTGATCAGCGCCAATTCGGCGGCGCGCTGTTCGGTCTCCTTGAGCAGACGCTGAGTCTCGTCAAAGAGACGCGCGTTCTCGAGTGCGACGCTCATCGAGTTGGCGAGGGTTTGCAGGAGGCGTATATCGGATTCCGTAAATGCATTTTCGCG
>DATHRQ010000262.1:0-2524 GCA_035465095.1 Anaerolineales bacterium
CCCGCCGTACATCTACGCCGTCAGGAAGTCGGGCAGCTCTTTCATGAAAAACTGGATGTCCCCTACACTGAAGACATCCCGACCATGACAAACGTCGCCCGCAAAATTCTGCGCGATGTTTTTCTCACTGCCGACGTCGGCATCAGTGGCGTAAACTTTGGGATTGCAGAAACGGGCGGCATTTGCATCGTCACCAATGAGGGCAACGGGCGCATGGTCACATCCCTGCCGCCCGTCCACATTGCATTGATGGGCATCGAACGCCTCGTCCGCGATCTCGACCATCTGCCATTAATGCTGTCCCTGCTCCCCCGCTCCGCAACCGGCCAAAAACTGACGGTCTACACCCAACTTATCCATCAACCACTTCCCCACCAGCAGCGCCATATCATCCTCATTGACAACGGCCGCAGCAAACTCCGCAACTCGCCGCTCAAAGAATCGCTGTTGTGCATTCGCTGCGGTGCCTGCATGAACGCCTGTCCCGTCTTCCGGGAGATCGGCGGACACGCCTACAACAGCGTCTATCCCGGACCGATCGGCTCGGTCATATCAGCGGGTCTTTTCGGCAGCGACTTCGTTCCGCTTGCACAGGCATCATCCCTGTGCGGTGCCTGCAAGGACGCCTGCCCTGTGGACATTGATTTGCCAAAGTTGCTCACGAGAGTGAGAGCGAGCGAATCCCCCTCTCCTGTTGGGAGAGGGGCTGGGGGTGAGGGCAAAAACGGACTGTCTACCCTATCTAAAATTTTTCTACGGATTTACAGCCGCCTCGCAACTCACCCGAAATTGTTCGCCCTCTCCCAAAAGATCGCCTCGCTCGGAACTCGTCTCATCTCTCCCTTCAGCGGCTACGTCCGTTTGCCTGCCATTACAGGCTGGGGCTACAGCAAGGATTTACCGAGATTTTCAAAGAAGACATTCAGAGATAGATGGAAGACCATCCGCCATGACCATATCATTCCCGGCAAAACAAAAAGTCCCACACACTCAACCAAAGCCTCTTCCGTCGCTTCGCTCCCTCAGGGTGATACAAATAGAGTGACACAGTTCATCGAAGAACTCACCAAAGTCAATGGAGTAGTCATTAGTACTGCAAAAAATGACCTAACAGGTAAAGTCGTCGAATTTCTTCAGAACCGTAAGATCGATCTAATTCATCTTGAACAAAATGTATTGGATGAAGATGCATTGCAGAAAGCGGGAATCGCCGTCAGCCATGAACGTGATGCAAATATAAGGGTTGGAGTGACAAAGGCCCTTTGCGGGCTGGCAGATACCGGATCCATTTTGGAGGCGGAGGGAGAAGACGACAAACTATATGCATCGCTGCTGCCTGAGGTCCATCTGGCGGTTCTGCATGAGTCAGACATCCATCCATCGCTTGAAAACGCAATTCATCTGACGCGCGAAACAAGGTCAGCGGTCTTTATCACAGGGCCATCCCGCACCGGCGATATCGAGATGTCACATACGATAGGTGTGCACGGGCCGGGTGAAGTCGTGGTGTTTTTGGTGTCGTGATAAAATCCGCGAAATGAATCGGGAAAAAGTTTTCAACATTTATTTGATCTCAATTTCATCGCTGGGGATGCTGTTCGCATTCATCGTTACCCATCGCTTCGGCCCAGGGCTGACCACCGATGGAGCAAGATACTTATCCACCGCCGAGAACCTGCTCAACGGAAATGGCTTTACCGAATACCTCGGCGTCCCGCTGACGCAGTTTCCACCCCTCTATTCGATCATCATCGCAGTCGTCAGCCTTATAACGCGGTCAGATGTTTTTGCAGCCGCTCAATATATCAACATTTTTTCTTTTGGCCTGACGATCTGGCTGGCGGGAACATTCTTTCGCAAATTATTCCCAGAAAATTATTTATATGCCTATATCGGGAGCACGGTGATCTTCACTTCGCTTTCCCTGCTCCGCATGGCATCCAATGTGCTTTCAGATTTGATGTTTCTGGCATTGACAATTGTCATCTTGATCGCTGTTACAAATTACATGGAAACGCCATCCAGAAAGAATCTGTTCATTCTCTTTCTGCTGTGTGCCCTATCACCCATATTGCGGTTCGCGGGGTTGACGCATATTCTGACAGCATCAGCGATCATTTTTATCTTAAATCGGAAGGAGTTCCTCAAGGCGATTTTTCACGCAGGTCTATTTGGATTGAGTACGAGCCTCCCAACGTTGTTGTGGGTGTATTTTCACAACTATTTGCAAACCGGGATCTTATTCGGCGTGCGGCGACCTCCCAACCCGCTCGGCAACCTTGAAACTACCGTTGAGAAGGCCGTCCATTGGTTCGTGCCATTCAGTGTCACACATTTGATTCCCGAATGGCTGATCATCGCCTTTATCGCGGTCATTCTGCTGACGGGCAGCCGGCTGGCCGACTGGAAAAACTGGGGAAGGCAGATCACAAACGCAAAGTTCCTGCCCAGTCTACTATTCCTTCTTTTTTATATCAGCGTGCTGATCTTCAATGTGAGTTACAGCGAAGTACGCTGGCCCTTC
>DATHRQ010000263.1:0-1761 GCA_035465095.1 Anaerolineales bacterium
GAAAGGATGGCTTCGATGGTTTCCAAGTCCAGATCCAGGTGGGCTTTTGTCCAACGAAGTTCTGTGGCGATGACTTCAGCGATACTATGTGATCTGTCCTGGTTTTCCATGGTTGCTCCATACATTTACAAAAAGAATGGCGGACTGGTCAACAGGTAATTCTCGAGTTTGCCGAACGGTTTTTCAGACAGGATGGACACCATAAATCCCTCAAGGCGGTATCCGCGGCTCATCAGGTAATCGACGGCAATCGTGTTGATCGTGGGCGTTTCAAACCCCGCGAGTTCTGCATTCAGGAGATGTGCCTGCGTTTCTGCATGCGCAAGGATGGCAGGGAAGTCCTTGTTATCGAGCAGCGCAAATGGGCCAGAATAATCCTTTGCCATGTAGCCGTAGCCGACGACCTGTCTGTTGCGTTCGTAAAAGTACAGGGTGCGGTTCTGCATCAAGTAGCGGTGATCCTCGTCGCGGTGATGCCCGAGGATAACCGAATCAATTTCACTTAAAGTTTGAAGCGCCGCGTCCGAATTTCCCACAGCCTGGAATTGAAGATCGCTCTCAAAGTCCACCTGCTCAGGAACGCGTTCAAAATAAAGCTCGGTGGCAAAGGGATAGACCCCCGCTTTCAGATAACGTGCGAGTGCGCGGAAATCGGTGGTGGCGATGATGGAACGGTGGGGCGTATCATCTGGAAAGGCGCGCGTGATCAATTCCCTGCCAACCCCCGCCGATTGCTGCCCCGGCACGACAAAGAATTCGGTCAACTCGCGGTGTTCGCTGCGTACGATGCTGCGTGCGTACCCGATGACCTCGCCGGCCTCGTTTTCGGCCAGCCAGTATTGGTCACAGGTGGAGGAAAGATGTTCCCACAGCGGACGGCGGCGTTCCCAGAGCTTGTCGATCTTTGCAGGCTCGAGCCCGCCGGTTATGCCGGTTACCCCTGCGCGTTCGCTGTAGTCCATGATGGACTTTAGGAACACATTGAAAGTGTCGAAATTATCTTCCTGAGTGGCTTTTCGGTATGAGATCGTCATAATGTAAAAACAATTGCAACAAACCCGGGAGACTATAATTCTTCGATTGCTGCCAGTGCCTGCCTCACCTCTTCAACACCCTGCGGCGGTAATGGTTCCTGTGGGGACAATGGTGAACCAACGGGATACCCCTGGAGTTGCAGTCCGCCCTTGATGCAGGCAGCCAGATTATATTTGGCGAACGCCTGGTTCAGTTGCCACATCCGCCGTTGGATTTCCATGGCCTTATCCCATTCTCCGTTCATGCAAAGTTCGTAGAGTTCCACACTCTGTTTTGGGGCAATGCAGGCAGGGCCTGCCATCCATCCGACTCCGCCTATCAGCATAACACACGCCGGAATGTGGGACGAAGCTGCAAAAACCTGCATGCGCCCCTCCACTTGTTCGATGATCGACAGCAGGCGGCCTGTATTGGACGAGGCGTCCTTGATATACCGAATGTTGGATATGTGGCTCAACCGCTCGATGACCGGCAGGCTGAGGTCGGATCGTTGAAAGTTCGGGTTGGTGTAGATCACAATCGGAAGCGAAACAGCCTCAGCGATCGCTTTGAAATAAGAAAAAACGCCTTCTTCTGAAACTGGAAAGTACGCCTCAAGGATGGCCAGAATCCCGTCGCAGCCTACTTCTTCATAGTCTCTGGCCTGTGCAACGGCATCTGCAATCGTGGTCGAGGCTACGCCGGCCACAACAGGAGCACGGTTTTTTGAGACGGAAACGACCACCT
>DATHRQ010000264.1:0-2348 GCA_035465095.1 Anaerolineales bacterium
AAGGTTCACGTCCAGGGGCAGGAACCACTCGAGGAAGGCCAGCAGTCGCTTGGCTTCGATGTGCTCGGGCGTGCCGAACGGCACCTGGCGCAACAGCGGCTCGGCAAACGGTTTCAATGCCGCCATCTCATACGCCAGCGCCGAGTTGAACATCACATCTGCAATTTCCTGATACGGGTAAATATGCCTTTTCTCGCCGCGCCGCACCGACTCCCAGTGCGCAATGGTATGCGTCGCGCTGTATCCGCGCGTGCGCACGTCCCGAACGATGCGCCGGATCAGGCGCGTATCGGTGGTGGAAACACGGTTGTGGCGGTCCAGGTTCAACTGGGTCAGCGCCGAGACGTAGATCCTGAAGGCCTCTCCGCTCAAACTGGTGGGAATGAGATGCGGGTCCATGCCGTGGATGCCCTCCATGATGATCGGCTGTCCCATCGTCAGTTGGATGACGTGTCCCTCCTCGCTCATCCCGGTTTTGAAGTTGTATCGCGGCAGTTGAACTTCCTCTCCCCGGATCAGACGCGGCAAATGATCCCACAGCAGAGGCAGGTTGAGGGCTTCGATCGACTCGAAATCGGGCTTGCCGTCCTCGCCCAGAGGCGTCTTGTCGCGGTCCAGAAAATAATTATCGAGTTCAAGCGGGAACGGCGAAATGCCCAGCGCCAGCAATTGGATGCTCAACCGCCGCGAAGTGGTGGTTTTGCCCGAAGAGGACGGCCCCGCGATCAGGATCAAACGACTCTGGTCCAATCGATCTGCCACCGTGCGTGCAATATCGGCCAGGTTCTGTTCATGGAAGGCTTCAGAGACCAGCACGATCTCATCTGCCCGACCGCTTTGGATGGCATCGTTCAACGAACCGACATTGTCGATTCCCAGGCGCGTCAGCCAGCTGCCGTACTGACGAAAAGCATTCAACAATTTGGGGTAGTCGGGCATCGGCAGAAGTTCGTTGGGTTTATGCCTGCGTGGGAAATGCAGTGTAAAACCACCGTCGGTCATTTCCAGATCGAATAACTGCAAATACCCCGTCGAGGGGACCATGTAGCCGTGATGATAGTCCATGTGGTCGCCAAGCTGATAGAGGGTCAGGTAATCCTTCCTGCGATGTTTAAGCAAGCGGACCTTATCATCGAATCCCTTTGAACGGAAATACTGGATGGCTTCGCCAATCGGGACCTCCTTGCGTTCAAGAGGCAGATTCTCCTCAACCAATTTTTTCATTTGAGCGTTGAGCGCCTCGATCTCGGAGGCAGACAGCGGATCACGTCCCGTCACCTGGCAGAAATAGCCGCCTGATGAAATCGAATGATCCACGTAGAGAATGCCGTCGGGGTACAGATCAGAGAACGCCTTTTCAAGCAGAAAAGTCAGCGAACGGCGGTAGATGCGCCCGCCGTCAGCCGTGTTCATCAGCACGGGTTCAACACGCGATTCCATTTTTATGGGATACGTGAGTTCGCGCAATTCGCTGTTGACGATGGCTCCCAAGACCAGCGTGTCAAATTCAACTGCCGAGAGGAACTCTCCCACTGCAGCGCCGCGCGGACCTGACAATACCCGTCCATCAGGCAGGTGGATTTCAACTTCGTTTCGAGGGGGGATGGTTTTAATATTATTTTTTTTCATAATCACTCAAATCGGTGGTTGAGTAGTTCCGAGCGACAGCGAGGAATATATCGAAACCACCAATTTCAATTTTACTTGTCATATCTGGTCTCGATACACGCCTTCGGCGCACTCGACCAGCGGGAAATTTATGATAATTTCTCTAAAAGCATCTCTGGCTTCCCTGCAAATTCTTCCAATGGAATTTCCTTGTTCGTCAGCGCCATGAGCGTTTCGGTCAGCACTTTATTGACCGGCGTGGGCACATTATATCTCTCGCCTGCGCGGACAACCGCGCCATGCAGGTACTCCACTTCACTTTTGCCGCGTCCGGAGTGCAGGTCGATGTGAAAGGACGGCATCTTGGCACCGCGTCCCGCGCCGGCAGCACGGCCTAGCAGCGGTTTCGACAGCCACAAGGGCAGAGTTGTCGCGAATGCCAACGCACGGACCGGCGTGCCGGGCAGGTCAACGACTTCATATCCCTGCGCTTCCATGACAGCGAGACATTCCTTCAGCATATCGATCTCTATTTTATATAAATCCCTGTCCTCAAAGACCTCGGCGGCGGTCATATCCAATATCGCGGAGGTGGGGTTCGCGATCAGATTGGTCAGCATTTTGGACCATTTCATCGAAGCCGCATCCTCAAAGAGACGCGCGTTGAGAAAGGCTTTGTCAAAGGCTTTGTGTATCTTTTCAGAAAGCGGATGCCCCTTCGCCACGCCAACGCCGCGCAG